>NZ_DAVZJY010000023.1:0-17876 GCF_052272535.1 Sutterella sp.
GGCGGCCGGCCGCGCTTCCCGCGGGGTCCGCGGCGGATCGGTCCGGGCAGGCCGCAGGTAGAATTCCGGACATTATGACAACCGCCTTTTATCTTCTCCCCGGCGGCCGCCTCCCCCGCGAGGCGGCCGTCGAGGTGCTCGACCGTCTTGCGCCCGACGTGCGCGCGGCGCTCGAGCGCCTCGGAACGGGTCGCGAGCCGCCCGGACTCCAGCGGCTCTCCGAACCGCTTCATGAATATTCGCCCCACCGCGCGTGGCTCTGGAAGGTGCTCACGCACCGGCAGGGCGCGCCCGTGCTCGCGCCCTACGCGTGGCTCGCCGAGGGCGCGCCGAAGCTCGACCAGGCCTTCTGGGCACTGGACGCGTGGAAGCAGTCGCCCGAGGGGCGCTTCGCGCGCCTTGAGCTCCCCGAAGCGGAGCTCCCGCGCATCGCCTGCGCGGCCGACGAGGCGTTGCGCGCCCGCGGACTGCGGCTCATGATCTCCGGCCGCCGGCTCTACGCCGCGCGCCGCGAGCTCTTCGACTTCGACGCGCGCCCCTTCGAAGATCTCTGCGGCATGGAGGCCGCGCACTTCGGGCACCTCGCGCACCTCACGTCGGGCGCGGACGCCCCGGCCGTCCTTGAGCTTCTCGAAGAGTTGAAGCGTGCGCTCACCCCTATTCTGGGCGGCGCGCTCCGCGGCCTCTGGCTCTCGGGCGGGGGCTTTGCCGAACCGGTCTTCCCGCCCTCGACCTTCCGCGCGGTGGCGGCCGACGACCCGGTCGTGCTCGCCTGGGCCGAAGCCGCGGGGATCCCGCGCTCGGCCCTCGGGCGCTTGAGCGGCCGCACGGCCTGGCCCGCCGCCCCGACGGGCGACCGGATCGCGGTCCTGCCGCACCTCTACGAGGCCTGGCTCAGGCGCGACTGGGCGGCCTGGAGCCGGGCGCTCCCCGAGGCGCTCGAAGCGCTCGAGCGCTGGCGCGGCCTCGAAAAGGCGGCCGGCATCGACGCCTCCGTCCTTGTGCTCTTCGGGCACGCCGATGCGGCGACGCTCGTTGCCGAAAAGAAGGGCGCCTTCGGACTCTTCCGGCGCGCCGCGAAGCAGCCGCTCGAGACGTGGCTGATCGATTCGGAGGCGGCCTGATGACGAAGATTCTTTCGCGCACCTACGACCTCCACGCCGCCGACCGGCTCGAGGAGGCCGGGTTCCTGCCTCCCGTCGCGCGGGCGCTCGCCGCGCGCGGCATCAGCAACAAGTCCGACCTCGAGCAGGAGTGGCGCGGCATGATCCCGCCCGCCGAGCTCGAGGGCGCGCGCGCCGCCGCCGAACGCCTCGCCCTCGCCCGCGAACGCGGCGAGCACGTCGTGATCGTCGCCGACTACGACTGCGACGGCGCGACCGCCTGCGCCGTCGGCATCCGGGGCCTCAGGATGCTCGGCATCAACGCCTCCTACTTCGTTCCCGACCGGGTGCTCCACGGCTACGGCCTCACGCCCACGGTGGTGGACATCGTCGCCGGGCGCACCCCGAAACCCAACCTCATCGTGACGGTGGACAACGGGGTTTCCTCGACCGCCGCCGTCGAGCGCGCGCACGAACTCGGCATCGAGGTCGTGATCACGGACCACCATCTCCCGGGCGCGGAGCTGCCGCGCGCCGAGGTGATCGTGAACCCGAACCTTAGCGACTCGCACTTCCCCTCGAAGAACCTCGCCGGGGTGGGCGTGATCTACTACGTGCTCCTCGCACTGCGGGCGCTCCTGCGCGAGCGCGGGCTCTACGACGCGGCGACGCAGCCGCGGCTCGACGCGCTCTCCGACTTCGTCGCCCTCGGCACGGTCGCCGACGTCGTGAAGCTCGACAAGAACAACCGCATCCTCGTCTCGCAGGGCCTGCGGCGCATCCGCTCGGGGCGCACGCACGCCGGACTCGAGGCGCTCTTCGCCATCGCCGGCAAGGATTGCCGCACGGCGTGCGTGCGCGACTTCGGCTTCGCCGTGGCGCCGCGGATCAACGCCGCGGGGCGCCTAGGCACCATGGAGAGCGGCATCGAGTGCCTCCTCTCGAACGACCCGGCGGCGGCCCTCGCCCTCGCCGAAAGCCTCAACTCGATCAACTCCGAGCGCCGGGAGCTTGAGAGCGAGATGCAGCTCGCCGCCGAGGCGGCGCTCGCCGAAACGGACGTGCAGCGGCGCGCGACCTTCTCGCTCTACAACCCCGACTTCAACGAAGGCGTCGTGGGGCTCGTCGCGGCGCGCCTCAAGGAGCGCATCCACCGCCCGGTGATCGCGTTTGCGCCCACGGAGAACGGCGAGCTCAAGGGCTCGGGCCGCTCGATTCCGGGAATCCACCTGCGCGACATGCTCGACCTCGTCTCGAAGAGACTCCCCGGCGTCATCCTGCGCTTCGGCGGACACGCGATGGCCGCGGGCCTCTCGATTCTTCCGCAGTCCTTTTCCGACTTCTCGGCCGCCTTCGAGGAGGTGGTGCGCACGCACTGCGACGCTTCGGTCTTCGAACGCGTGGTCCTCACCGACGGCGGGCTCGCCCCGGATGAGATCACCGAGGCGCTCTGCACCGAGATCGACGCGCAGATCTGGGGGCAGGGGTTCGAAGCGCCGCTCTTCGCCAACGAGTTCACGGTCCTCGAGCAGACGCTCCTCAAGGACGCGCACCTCAAGCTCTCCCTCGGGCTGGGCGGCCAGCGCTTCGAGGGGATCTTCTTCCGCCACCGCGAGCCGCTTCCCGCCCATGCGCGGATCGCCTACCGGCCCGCGATCAACGAGTACCGCGGACGCCGCTCGGTGCAGCTCGTCGTCGAGGCCGCGGAATAGACCGGGAAACGCCCGGGAGAACCGCCCGGTTTTCCCAACGATTCCACCGGTTTGAGAGAGGGGGAGCGCCGCACGGCCGGCCGCTCCCCTGTTTTATAATTACTCGTTTTTATTCACCCGGGCGGAGCGCTCCCCTGCACGCGGAAGGCGGCCTAAGGCCGCCTTCCCCCGCCCCGCCCGACCACGCGCCGCGCCCGAGCGCGCCGCGCGCCCCTTCGACAGGAATTGAAATGGAAGCTGAACGCATCAATCAGATTGAAGGCCTCATCGAAGACCTGGGCCACCGGCTCGCCGAACTTCGGAGGTATCTTTGACGTCGACCGCAAGGCACGACGACTCGAAGAAGTCAATCGCGAGATTGAGAACCCCGACCTCTGGAACGACCCCAAGCACGCCCAGGAGGTGAGCAAGGAGAAGAAGATGCTCGACGACATCGTCGGCAGCTTCAACCGACTCACGCAGGGCGTCGCCGACGCCAAGGAGCTCTTCGAGCTCTCCGCGGCGGACGAAGACTGGGACGCCGTCGAGGCGATCGGGCACGACGTCGACGGCTACGCCGCCGAGGTCGGTCAGCTTGAGTTCAAGCGCATGTTCAACCAGCCGATGGACTCGGCCAACTGCTACCTCGAAATCCAGGCGGGTGCGGGCGGCACGGAGGCTCAGGACTGGGCGAGCATGATCGAGCGCATGTACATGCGCTACGCCGAGCGCAAGGGCTTCAAGGTCACCCTCGAAGAGGAGACCGCCGGCGAAGTCGCGGGCATCAAGTCCGCCACGCTCTTCATCGAAGGCGAATGGGCCTACGGGACGCTGCGCACCGAAACGGGCATCCACCGCCTCGTGCGCAAGTCGCCCTTCGACGCGAACGCCCGCCGCCACACCTCCTTCTGCTCGGTCTACGTCTATCCGGAAGTGGATGACTCGATCGACATCGAGATCAATCCGGCCGACCTCTCGATCGACGTCTTCCGCGCTTCGGGCGCGGGCGGCCAGCACATTCAGAAGACGGAATCGGCCGTCCGAATCCACCACATCCCGACGGGCATCATCACGATCTGCCAGGACGACCGCTCGCAGCACCGCAACCGCGAGAAGGCGATGCAGCAACTCAAGGCGAAGCTCTACGAACTCGAGATGCGCAAGCGCATGGAGGCGCAGACGAAGCTCGAGGAGCAGAAGTCCGACATCGGCTGGGGCCACCAGATCCGCAGCTACGTGCTCGACCAGTCGCGCGTGAAGGATCTGCGCACCGGCGTCGAGACGGGCAACACCGGCGGCGTGCTCGACGGCGACCTCGATCAGTTCATCGAGGCGAGCCTCAAGAACGGCGTGGGCGGCCTGTCCGCGGCGGACTAAGGCCCCGCAACCACCACAATCTCCGTCCGTCCGCGCCCCGCTCATGAAGGGGCCGCAGACGGGCAACCCTCCCCCCGGAAAGGAATTCCAAATGGCTCAGAACGAAGCCCAAGAGAAGCAGCCGACGGCGCAGGAAGCCGCGGCCGAGGAAAACCACATCATCGCGGAGCGCCGCGCCAAGCTCGCCGCCCTGCGCGCCGCCGGCGTCGCGTACCCGAACGACTTCCGCCGCACGGACCTCTTCGGCGACCTGCGCGCCAAGTACGGCGCCATGACCGCCGAAGAGCTCGAAGCGGCCGCTCCCGAAGTCGCCTGCTCGGGCCGCGTGATGCTCAAGCGCATCATGGGCAAGGCCTCCTTCTGCACCGTGCGCGACTTCACGGGCGACATGCAGTACTTCGTGCAGATGAACGAAGTGGGCGCCGACGCCTACGCCGCCTTCAAGACCTTCGACCTCGGCGACATCGTCGCGTGCCGCGGCGTGCTCTTCCGCACCCGCGCGGGCGACCTCGCGATCCGCGTCAAGGAGATCCGCCTGATGACCAAGAGCATCCGGCCGCTCCCGGACAAGCACAAGGGCCTGCAGGACACCGAGCTCTGCTACCGCCAGCGCTACGTGGACCTCATCATGAACGAGGAGTCGCGCAACCGCTTCCTCACGCGCTCCAAGGCGATCGCCGCGATCCGCCAGTTCATGCTCGAGCACCGCTTCCTCGAGGTTGAGACGCCGATGCTGCACCCGATCCCGGGCGGCGCGAACGCCAAGCCCTTCGTGACGCACCACAACGCGCTCGACATGGACATGTACCTGCGCATCGCGCCCGAGCTCTACCTCAAGCGCCTCGTCGTGGGCGGCTTTGAGCGCGTCTTCGAGATCAACCGCAACTTCCGCAACGAGGGTGTGTCGGTCCGCCACAACCCCGAGTTCACGATGATGGAGTTCTACGCAACGTACTGGACGTACCGCGACCAGATGGACTTCACCGAGAACCTTCTGCGCACGGTCGCCATTGCTGCGACGGGCTCCGCGGTCCTCAACTACCAGGGCCAGGCGATCGACCTCTCGAAGCCCTTCCACCGCCTCACCCCGCTCGCGGCGATCAAGAAGTTCGCCCCCGAGTACACGGACGAGGAGCTCCAGAACCCCGAGTTCATCCGCAAGGAGCTCGAGCGCCTCGGCGGCGAAATCCCGGTGGACGCCGGCCTCGGCGCCCTGCAGATGGCGCTCTTTGAGGAGACGGCGGAATCGAAGCTCATTGAGCCCACCTTCATCATCGACTACCCCGTCGAAATTTCGCCCCTCGCGCGCGCCTCCGACGCCGATCTCGCGATCACCGAGCGCTTCGAGCTCTACATCGCCGGGCGTGAAACCGCCAACGGCTTCTCCGAGCTCAACGACCCGGACGACCAGGCCGCGCGCTTCAAGGCCCAGGCCGACAAGAAGAGCCACGGCGACGACGAGGCGATGTACTACGACGCGGACTACATCCGCGCGCTCGAGTACGGCCTCCCGCCGACCGCGGGCTGCGGCATCGGCATTGACCGCTTCGTGATGCTCCTCACGGACGCCCCGACGATCCGCGACGTGCTGCTCTTCCCGCACATGCGTCCCGAGAACTTCAAGGGTTAAGCCATGACGCCGGATGCCAAGACCCCGAAGGTCCGCGCATCCGAAGCGTTTGAAGCCCGCCTGAACGCCGCCTGCGCGGCGCTCTCGGCGGGCTTCTTCGTTTCGGACGCAGCGCTCGTCCCGGTGCGCTTCATGGAACGCACGATCGGCCGCACGGACGAGGCGCACGCCCGGAGCGTCGCCCAGCTCCCGGGCGCGTCGCTGCGCGGCGGAGCACTCGTGCTGCCGCAGAACCTCGAGGCGTTTGGGGGAGCCATGCGCGACGCAGGGCTCTCCCAGGGCTGGCGCGGCGAGCTCCTCGACCTGCGCGTGCTCGAAGGTGTCGACGCGCAGCCCGGCGACGTGGTCGGGCGCATGGAGCGCGCGCTCTTTCGCCCCCTCGGAGCGGCCACGGCCGCCGTGCACCTCGTGGGGCACCTCAGGAGGCCCGCGTCCGAAGCCGACCCCGTCTTCATCCTCGGCCGGAGAAGCGCGAGCAAGCTCGTCGGCCCGGGCCTCTGGGACGGACTCGCCGCGGGGATGATCCGCGCGGGCGAATCCCCGGCCGAAGGGCTCGCGCGCGAGGCGGCCGAAGAGGCGGGGCTCGAGCGCATCGAGGCGGCGGACCTGCGCTCCCTCGGGCGTGCGTGGATTTCGCGCCCCGTGCGGGGCGGCTGGATGCACGAGATGAGCTTCGCCTATGCGCTGCGCCTTCCCGAGGGGTGGCGCCCGCGCCCCGTGGACGGCGAGGTTGAGCACTTCGAGGCGATGAGCGCGCTCGAGGTGCTCGAACTCATCGAAGGCGGACGGATGATGAAGGAGGCGGCGCAGGCGATGCTCCTCGCCTTCGGCCGACTCTTGGCCTCCTGAGTCTTTCGGGTCAGGCGCCGAAACGCACCCGGCGGAAGCGCTCGGCCTCGGCGATGAGGCGCTCGAGGCGCGCCGCATACTCGGCGCGCCCGACGAGCGGGTGGGGAGCGCCGGGGCGCCACGCCTTGACGGCGGGAATCTGTTCCGTGAGTCCCGTAGCGAAGGGGTGGGCCGTGAGGTCCACATCGATTCCGAGCGCGGGGTCGAGGAGCCGCCGCATGCTCCGGACGTAGGCGTTGAGCTGACGCGCGCTGCGCATGCCGTTAAGCCCCTGCCCGCCCACCGTCACCGCGCGGTGGACTTCGCCCGCGGCGCGCACGTCGTAGACGAAGGAGCACGTCCCCAAGGTGTGGCCCGGAGTTTCGAGCACCTTCACTTCAAGCCCCCCGAGGCGCACGACGTCGCCGTCCTTCAGCACCTTCTCCTCGGGCGGCATGCGGAAGCGCCCCGTGCGGAGCGCGTCCGCCTTCGCCTCGTCCCAGCCGCGCCGGCTCATCGCGAAGCGCGCGTTTGGAAGACGTTTCCTGAGGGCCCAGCAGCCGCCCACGTGGTCAAAGTGTCCATGGGTCATCAACACCCAGCGCACGTCGCCGGGGGCGACGCCCGCGCGCCCGAGGTTTTCAACGAGCCGCCCGACGAAGGGCTCGTGGAGCGTGTCGATCAGGACCGCCCCCTCGGAGGTCTTGAGCACCCAGGCGCTCACCCAGCGCACGCCCACGAACCAGACGTCGTCGAAGACCTTGTAGGGAGCGATCTCCTGAATCGTGCGGTCGTTGAGCCACGCGGAAAGGCGCCGCGGCATGCGCCCCTCGCTCGCGAAGCGCTCGAAGAGAGCGAGCACTTCCTGCGAGTCGCGGGGCTCCGCGGGTACGCGGGACGGCATCGGGGCGGACGCCGGCGTCGCTCCGGCAGCAGATGCGAGGAGAGGCGTCCCCGCGGCGGCAAGCGCCCCGGCCAGAAAGGTGCGGCGCGACATACCCGACGTTGCTTTTTCAGTGCGTCCGCTCATCTGCGCCCCGCGGCGGGGCATGGAACTTTTCTGCTGCATGGTTTTCTCCCATGAAAACGTTTGCGATGGGAGAATGTTATTTGCGTCATATTCGTGAATAAAGATCACGTTTGCCAATGCAGAATTTTTGATTTAGCAACAGACTCAACGCCCTGATCATGGACCGCCTCACGCTTCTCGGCACCTTCGTGCGCGTTGCCGAACTCTCGAGCTTCACGCAGGCCGCGAAGAGCCTCAACATCTCGCGCGCCGTCGCCACGCGCCAGCTTTTTGAGCTCGAGTCGCTCCTCGGCGTGCGGCTCTTCAATCGCACGACCCGCTCTGTCGCGCTCACCGCCGACGGCGAGCGACTTCTGGTCGAGGCCGAGCGCCTCCTCGCGGGCGCCGAGGCGGTCTTCTCGCCCAAGACCGGAGACCAGATCTGCGGCACGCTGCGCGTCACCTCCTCGGTCGCCTTCGCGGAATTCTTCCTCGCGCGCGAGATCGAGCAGCTGCTCGCGGCCCACCCGGCGCTCAGCGTCGAGCTCATCGCCTCGCACGACGTAGTCCCGCTCATCGCGGGCGGCATCGACGTGGGATTCGAGGCGGCGGCGGAACCGCAGAGCGGCGTCTCCTCGCACGAAATCGGCCGGTGCGCGAGCTTCCTCTGCGCGGCGCCGGAGTTTCTCGCTGGGCGTGCGCCCGTGCGGCGCCCCGAAGACCTCGCGGGGCTGAGGCACCTCGCGTTGGTCGGTCAGAAGGAGTGGGTGCTCGCCCGCGGCCTCGAGACGCGCCGCGTGCGCATCACCGCGGCGCTCCGGCACACGAGCGCAACGCTCCTTCTCTCATCGGCGCTCCGGGGGGGCGGGCGTCGCGTGCCTGCCCGATCTCGCCGCGGCGGAGCACCTCAGGAGCGGGCGCCTCGTGCATCTGCTCCCGGAGTGGACGCTCCCCTCCGTCGGGATTCATGCGCTCCTTCCTACCGAGCGCCTGGTGCTCCCCGCCGCACGGGAGCTCGTGAGCGCGGTCGAGGCGGCCATGGGGCGGCAGGAGGAGGCCGGCGCCGCCCTCGGCTGACGGACGCCCCCCACGCAAAAGCCGCCCGGGGAGCGGGCGGCTCCGGCGGGCGGCTTCAAAAGGAGTGCGGGGGCGCGTCAGTCGCGCTCGTCGAGCCACGCCTGCAGGATCGCCTCGAGGATGCGCTCGTTGGAGCGCTCCGGATCGTCCTTGAAGTCGGCAAGCTTCACCACCATGTCGTGAAGCTTCACGAAGGAGAGCGTCAGCGGATCGAGGTCGGGGTTTGCGTCGCAGAGCTCCTCGGCGATCCGCTGCGTGTCGGACCAGGTGAGCGCCATCGCCTTACTCCCGTTCGCCCACGACGTTGCGGTTGTACTTCGGGATCTCGATCACGATGTCGGCGTCGCCCAGCTTCGCCTGGCAGGAGAGGCGGGACTCCGCACACGCGCCCCACGCGGTGTCGAGATGGTCGAGCTCGTTGTCCGAGGGCTCGGAGAGCGAGTCGTAGCCTTCGCGCACGATCACGTGGCACGTGGCGCACGCGCAGTTGAATTCGCAGGCGTGGGGGATTTTGATGCCGTGGGCGAGAAGCGTCTTGGCGAGGTTCGCGCCCGGTTCGGCTTCAAAGCTCGCGCCCTGCGGGCAGAGCTCTTCGTGAGGGAGTACGGTGATCTTGGGCATTTTCAAAACTTCCTTGCGGTTTTCTTCTGCGGGATCAACCGGGGCGGGCTGCGGCGCAGCTTCTGAGGTCTCCTTCCCGTCCCGGATGGGATGAAATTCAGTGTTCGGGCTTCGTGGGCGCGTCGTCGAAGAGCGCGTCGTTGACGGACTTCCCGGAGAGCGCGGCGCGGATCGAGCGGTCCATGCGCCGTTCGGCGAAGGTCTCCGTCCCCTTGGCGAGGGCGTCGGCCGCGGCGTGGATCGCCTCGGCGTCGGTGCCCGGCACCAGGGCGGCGAGCGCGTCGCCGAGGCGCTCGACCTCCGCGCTCTCCGCGTCGGAGAGGAGGTCCCCGTCGGTCGTGAGGGCGTTGCGGATGCTCTCGAGGAGCCGGCGCGCCTCAACCTGCTCCTCGCGGAGCTTGCGGGCGGCCATGTCGGCTTCGGCCGAGGCGTTGCCCTCCTGGAGCATGCGCACGATGTCTTCGTCCGAGAGCCCGTAGGAGGGCTTCACGACGACGTTCGCCTCGACCCCCGTGGTCATCTCGCGCGCCGAGACGGAAAGGAGCCCGTCGGCGTCGATCTGGAAGGTGACGCGGATGCGCGCGGCGCCCGCGGCCATCGGCGGAATGCCGCGCAGCTCGAAACGCGCGAGCGAGCGGCACGCGTCCACCACCTCGCGCTCGCCCTGCACGACGTGGATCGCCATCGCGGTCTGTCCGTCGCGGAAGGTTGTGAAGTCCTGCGCGCGCGCCGTCGGGATGGCGCTGTTGCGCGGAATGATCTTCTCAACGAGCCCGCCCATCGTCTCAAGGCCGAGCGAAAGGGGCGTCACGTCGAGCAGCAGCCAGTCGTCGCCCTCGCCCGCGTTGCCCGCGAGCTTGTTCGCCTGCATCGCGGCGCCGACGGCGACCACGCAGTCGGGGTCGATGCCGGTGAGGGGCTCGAACCCGAAGAACGCCTTCACCTCGCGGCGCACGGCGGGCATGCGGGTGGAGCCGCCGACGAGGACGACGCCCTCGATCGCGGTCTTCTCGATCTGCGCATCCGCGAGGACGCGGCGCACGGCGTCGATCGTCTCTTCGACGAGGGGGCGGGTCATCCGGTCGAAGTCCGCGCGCGTGAGGACGTGCTCGACCTTTCGGCCGTCCGAGAGCGTGAAGGCGACCGAGGTCGATTCGGCGTCGGTGAGCGCCTCCTTCGCCGCGCGCGAGCGGTCGAGGAGCTGTCGGCGGTCTTCGGGCGTGAGGCGCTCCGCGCCGCCGATGGCGGCCGCGACCGCGTCGTAGACGGCGTGGTCGAAGTCGTCGCCCCCGAGCGCGGCGTTGCCGCCCGTGGCGAGCACTTCAAAGACGCCGCGCGAGAGCTTGAGGAGCGACACGTCGAAGGTGCCGCCGCCGAGGTCGTAGACGAGGTAGAGGCCTTCGGCGCCGTTGTCGAGCCCATAGGCGAGCGCCGCGGCGGTGGGCTCCGAAAGGAGGCGTAGCACCGTGAGGCCCGCGAGCCGGGCGGCGTCCTTCGTCGCCTGGCGCTGCGCGTCGTCGAAGTACGCCGGCACCGTCACCACGGCGCCGGTGAGCTCGCCCCCGAGGCGCTTCTCGGCGCGCTCGCGCAGGGCCTTCAACACCTCGGCGCTCACTTCGATCGGGGACTTCGGCCCCTGGACGGTTTCGACGGCGACACCGCCCGCCGCATCCACGATGCAGTAGGGCAGCGCCGGGAGGTTCTTCAGATCCGCGCGGCCGCGCCCGATGAGGCGCTTCGCGGAGTAGATCGTGTTTTCGGGATCTTCTTCGGCGTGCGCGAGCGCCGTCCAGCCGGTCTGAACCGAGCCGTCGGCGAGAAAGCGCACGACCGAGGGAAAGAGCCGGCGGCCCTCTTCGTCGGGGAGCACCTCGGGAGAGCCGGAAATCACCGTGGCGACGAGCGAGTTGGTCGTGCCGAGGTCGATGCCGACGGCGAGGCGGTGCTCATGGGGCGCCGCGGAGAGGCCGGGCTCGGCGATCTGAAAGAGGGCCATCTTAGATTCGTTCTGTTGATTGGGTTGCTGAAAAACGCTTGGCGCACGGGACCCCGCGCTGGAGGGTACCCCGTTGGGCGCCGGGTCGGCCTCAGAGGCGGCTCTCGGCGCCGCCCGCGGTCTGTTCGAGAAAGCGCGTGATGAACATCAGGCGGCGCGTGAGGTCGGCCGCGGCGGCGTAGTCCGCGCGGACGTCGATCGCGTCCGCAAGCTCGGACTCGACAGTGCGCTCCTCGGCGGCGGCCTCCGCGCGCACGGCTTCGCGGGCGGCGGCGTCCGCCGCCGACTCGATCGCGTCGCGCCAGGCCATCTGCTCAATGAGGAAGTCCACCGGCATGCGGGTGTTCGTTTCGGCGCCGACGGGGTGGCCGGCCGCTTCACAAAGGAGCGAGGCGCGCTTCACGGGGTCCTTGAGCACTTCGTAGGACTCGTTGATGCGTGCGCTCCACTGTTCGGCGACGCGTCGCTCGGCGACGGGACGGCCCGCGAAGCGGTCTGGATGGACCTTGAGGATCGCGCGTTCATGCGCGGCCTTGAGCGCTTCGAGGTCGATCGAAAACTTCGGCTCGAGCCCGAAGAGCTCGAAGGCGGAGAGCATTGCCATGGCGCGGGTCTCAGACGTTGAAGGACTCGCCGCAGCCGCAGCGGCTCTTCTCGTTGGGGTTCTTGAAGCGGAACCCCTCCTGCAGGCCCTCGCGGGTGTAGTCGAGCTCGGTGCCGTCGAGGTACGGCAGGCTCTTCTCATCGACGATCACCTTGACGCCGCAGCTCTCCCAGACCTTGTCGTCGGGGTTGACCGCGTCGGCGAACTCGAGCTTGTAGGCCATCCCGGAGCACCCGGAGGTCTTCACGCCGAGGCGCAGACCCACGCCCTTGCCGCGGCGCTCGAGGTACTTCTGCACGTGGCGGGCGGCGGCTTCAGTGAGAGTGACGGCCATCTTCAGTCCTCCTTCTTCGCTTCGTGGGCGGCCTGCTTATTGCGGTAGTCGGCGATGGCGGCCTTGACGGCGTCCTCGGCGAGAATCGAGCAGTGGATCTTCACGGGCGGGAGCGCGAGCTCGTCGGCGATCTCGGCGTTGGTGATTCTCCCGGCCTCGTCGAGGGTCTTGCCCTTCACCCATTCGGAGACGAGCGAGGAGGAGGCGATCGCCGAGCCGCAGCCGTAGGTCTTGAACTTCGCGTCCTCGATCACGCCCTCGTCGTTCACCTTGATCTGCAGGCGCATCACGTCACCGCAGGCGGGCGCGCCCACCATGCCGGTGCCGACGTCGTCGGACTTGGCGTCGAGCGTGCCGACGTTGCGCGGATGTTCGTAGTGGTCGATCAGCTTTTCACTGTAGGCCATTTTTCTGATTCTCCTCGCCTGCGGCTCCGGGACCCTTCTGAGTTCGAAGGGCCGCCGCAGGCGACTTCAATGGGATGTGTTTGGAATGGAGGTTTGGGGACTCGTGCGCCCGGCGGTCAGTGGTTCGCCCACTTGATGGACTTCAGGTCCATGCCCTGCTGGTGCATCTCCCAGAGCGGGGAGAGTGCGCGCAGGTGGGCGACCGCCTTCGTGAGGCATTCGATCGCGTAGTCGATCTCCTCCTCGGTCGTGAAGCGCCCGAGGGTGAAGCGGATGGAGCTGTGCGCGAGCTCGTCGTCGCGGCCGAGGGCGCGCAGGACGTAGGAGGGCTCGAGCGAGGCGGAGGTGCACGCCGACCCCGAGGAGACGGCGAGGTCCTTCACGGCCATCATCAGGCTCTCGCCCTCGATGAAGGCGAAGGAGACGTTGAGGTTGTGCGGAGAGCGGTGCTCCCAGTCGCCGTTCAGATACACGTCGGAGATGTTCTTGCGGATGCCGTCCCAGAGCCGGTCGCGCAGTGCCTTGAGGCGCGGGATCTCGGTGGCCATCTCCTCGCGGGCGAGCCGGTACGCCTCGCCCATGCCGACGATCTGGTGCGTCGCGAGCGTGCCCGAGCGCATGCCGCGCTCGTGGCCGCCGCCGTGCATCTGACACTCGATGCGCACGCGCGGACGACGGCGCACGTAGAGCGCGCCGATGCCCTTGGGGCCGTAGACCTTGTGGCCCGAGAGGCTCATCAGGTCGACCTTGAGGCGGTCCACGTTGAGGTCCATCTTGCCCGCGGCCTGCGTCGCGTCGCAGTGGAAGATGATGCCGTGCTCGCGGCAGAAGGCGCCGATGCGCTCGAGGTCCTGGATGACGCCGATCTCGTTGTTGATCGCCATCACGGAGACGAGCGTCGTGTCGGGACGAACGGCCGCCTCGAAGTCCTCCCAGCGGATCAGGCCGTTTTCCTGCACGTCGAGGTAGGTGACCTCGTAGCCCTCGCTCTCAAGGTGACGCATCGAGTCGAGCACGGCCTTGTGCTCGGTCTTCACCGTGATCAGGTGGCGGCCCTTGTCCTTGTAGAAGTGCGCGGCGCCCTTGATCGCGAGGTTGTCGGCCTCCGTCGCGCCCGACGTGAAGACGATCTCGCGCGGATCGGCGCCGATCAGGGCGGCGATCTGGGTGCGGCCTTCCTCAACCGCCTTCTCGGCCTCCCAGCCGTAGGCGTGGCTGTGCGAAGCCGGATTGCCGAACTTGTCGTGCAGGTACGGCACCATCTTTTCAACCACGCGGGGATCGCAGGGGGTGGTAGCGGAGTAGTCGAGATAAATCGGAAGCTGCATTTTCAGAGAGTTCCTTTTGTGAATGCGCCTGAAAGCCGTTCGAAGGGGTTGCCGGTTCTTCAGGCCGCCTGATGGTTGGTCCGTGCCCCGCTCTTTCTCACCGGGATGACCGCCGGGACCGTCGAGCGCCCGTCTTCGCGGCGGTGTTCTTCGGCCTCCTTCACGAGGTCCGCGAGGGTGATCCCCGCGAGGAAGCGCTCGATCACGTTGTTGAGGTCTTCCCAGAGATGGTGCGTGAGGCAGGACGCGCCGCCCTGACACGTGCCTTCGCCCCCGCACTGCGTGGTGTCCATGTTCTCGTCCACGGCGAGAATGATCCGGTCGATGGAGACGGCCCCGGCGGGCTCGGCGAGGCGGTAGCCGCCGCCCGGACCGCGCGTGCTCTCGACGAGGCCGGCGCGGCGCAGACGGCAGAAGATCTGCTCAAGATACGGGAGCGAAATCTTCTGTCTTTCGGCGATCTGCGCGATCGGGATGGGCGAGCCGCACGCCTGCGTCTGCATCGCGAGGTCGAGCATGGCGGTGACGGCGAAGCGCCCCTTCGTGGTGAGCTTCAAAGCGTTCTCCTCTGTGTGCGCCCGCGTCTTCGCACCGCCCTCCGGGGATGGGGGCGGCGGGGGACCGAAGGACCGGACGCCGCAAACCTGACTAAATCAGTCAAATTTCGGGACGAATTCTACTCTGCCAATCCCGACGAAACAAGTCAGGAATTAGGGTTTTCGCCCAGATCAAACCGGCGTGCTGCGCTTAACGAAAAGCCGCCCCGGAGGGCGGCTTCAGAGGGCTTGGGCGAAGGGAGGAATCAGCCCTTCTTCGCGGCGACAAGCTCGGCCTTGAGCTGCTTCGCCTTCTTCTCGTAGTTCTCGATGAGCCCCTCGCAGGCGTCCGAGCAGTAGTCAAAGGCCTGCACGAAGCCTTCGTTCACGCCGAAGTACGGGTCAGGGACGACGGCCTCGTCGAACTCGTTGGCGTAACGCATGAGGAGCTGGATCTTGTACTGGTAGGGCGCCGGAGCGTGCTGCTGCAGCTCGGTGAGCACCTCCCAGTCCATCGCGAGGATGAGGTCGTAGTCGGCGAAGTCCGAGGGCTGGATCTGGCGCGCGCGGTGGTCGGCGATGTGCACGTCGCGGCGGCGGCAGATGAGCACGGCGCGGGGATCGCACGGATCGCCCGCATGGGCGCTCGACGTGCCCGCGCTCGAGGCCTCGAACACGTCCTCGAAACCCGCCTCCTTGACCTTCTTCTTGAAGATCGCCTCGGCCATCGGGCTGCGGCAGACGTTGCCCGTGCACACGAACAGGACTTTTATTTTCTTTGCATCCATGGTGTTGACTACCGATTCGAGGAAGTTTCGGGGGATCCACCGGCAGACAGGTTCCGGGAGGAAGGGAGTGGGAGAAAAGGCCGATGTGGCGCCGCCAAGGCACCACATCAATGGTACTGCACCGTCCGGCCCGTGCCTAGAGGCGTTTTCACTTGAAAAAGAACTAGTTCTCGGCGGATGCGCCGAAGGCCGCGGTCCGCAGGCGCTTGATCTCCTCGCGGATGCGTGCGGCGTTCTCAAAGTCGAGGTCGCGCGCATAGGCCATCATCTGCGCTTCGAGCGCCTTGAGGCGCGCCGAAAGCGCCTTCTCGTCGCCCGCGGCGGCCGCCTCATCGGCGCGCGCGTCGGCCGAGGCCGCGACGTCGGGTCCGCGGTAGACGCCGTCGATGATCTCGCGGATCTCCTTCACGACCCCGCGCGGCGTGATGCCGTGGGCCGCGTTGAAGGCCTCCTGCTTGGCGCGGCGGCGTTCGGTCTCCGTGAGCGCGGCGCGCATGGAGTCCGTCACCCGGTCGCCGTAGAGGATCGCGCGCCCGTGGAGGTTGCGCGCGGCGCGCCCGATCGTCTGGATGAGCGAGCGCGTGCTTCTCAGGAACCCCTCCTTGTCGGCGTCGAGGATGGCGACGAGGCACACCTCGGGGATATCGAGCCCTTCGCGCAGCAGGTTGATGCCGACGAGGACGTCGAACGCCCCCGCGCGCAGGTCGCGGATGATCTCCACGCGCTCGACCGTGTCGATGTCGGAGTGGAGGTAGCGCACCCGCACGCCCTGGTCGGAGAGAAAGTCCGTGAGATCCTCGGCCATCTTCTTCGTGAGCGTGGTGACGAGCACGCGCCCGCCCGTGCGGGTGGTCTCGGTGATCTCCGAGAGGAGGTCGTCGACCTGCGTGACGGCCGGGCGCACCTCGACGGCGGGGTCGACGAGCCCGGTCGGACGCACGACCTGCTCGACCACCTCGCCCCCGCTCTTCTCGAGCTCGTATTCGGCGGGCGTGGCGGAGACGAAGATCGAGCGGCGCATCTTGCGCTCGAACTCATCAAAGCGCAGCGGCCGGTTATCGAGCGCCGAGGGGAGGCGGAAGCCGTAGCGCACGAGGGTCTCCTTTCTCGCGCGGTCGCCGCGGTACATGCCGCCGAGCTGCCCCATCATCACGTGGCTCTCGTCGAAGAACATCAGTGCGTCGGGCGGCAGGTAGTCGATGAGGCAGGGCGGGGCGACCCCGGGCGCGAGGCCCGTGAGGTGGCGCGAGTAGTTCTCGATCCCCTTGCAGAACCCGACCTGGTCGAGCATCTCGAGGTCGAAGGTCGTGCGCTGCTCGAGGCGCTGCGCCTCTACAAGGAGGTTTTCGCGCAGGAGCTCGGCCTTTCGTTCGGCGAGCTCCGCCTTGATCGTCCCGATCGCGCGGACGATGTCCTCGCGGGGCGTGACGTAGTGGCTCGCCGGGTAGACCACGAACCGCGGCACCTTTTGGAGCACCTTGCCGGTGATCGGGTCGAAGAGGAGGATCGCGTCCACCTCGTCGTCGAAGAGCTCGATGCGCACGGCCGTCTCCGCATGCTCCGCGGGGAAGACGTCAATCGTGTCGCCGCGCACCCGGAAGGTGCCGCGGGCGAACTCCATCTCGGTGCGCTTGTACTGCATGCGCACGAGCTGCCCAATGAGCGCCCGCTGCGGCTTCATGTCGCCCGTGCGCAGGATGAGACGCATCTCGGTGTAGCTCTCGGGCGCGCCGATGCCGTAGATCGAGGAGACGGTGGCGACGAGGATGGTGTCGCGCCGCTCGAGGATCGACTTCGTCGCGGCGAGCCGCATCTGCTCGATGTGCTCGTTCACCGCCGCGTCCTTCTCGATGAAGAGGTCGCGTGCGGGCACGTAGGCCTCCGGCTGGTAGAAGTCGTAGTAGGAGACGAAGTACTCGACAGCGTTCTCCGGGAAGAAGTCGCGCATCTCCGCGTAGGTCTGGGCGGCGAGCGTCTTGTTGGGCGCGAAGATGATCGCGGGCACGCCCGCGCGGGCGATCACGTTCGCCATCGTGTAGGTCTTCCCCGACCCGGTGACGCCGAGAAGCGTCTGGAACATCAGTCCGTTCTCGAGCCCCTGCGTGAGCTTCTCGATCGCCTGCGGCTGGTCGCCCGCAGGGGGAAAGGGCTCGTGAAGAATGAAGGGCGAGTTCGGGTAGGTGACGGTCTGCACGAAAGGCGGTCCTGGAAAGAGGGAAATTCCTCCATTTTACGAAGAGCGCCCTCCCCGCGCGTACACCGAACCCAAAAAGAATCTATGAACATCAACAAATTGCGTCAGAATGCCTGCCGCAGTTACATTTTGTTACATTTTGGAACTTGCGGAAATGAGGGAAGCCACATAAACTTCACAGCCTTGATTCCCCGATAGCTCAGTCGGTAGAGCGACGGACTGTTAATCCGCAGGTCGCTGGTTCGAACCCAGCTCGGGGAGCCAAGACAAAATTTGAACTGCACCGCAAGGTGCTCGAGGATTCCCCGATAGCTCAGCCGGTAGAGCGACGGACTGTTAATCCGCAGGTCGCT
>NZ_DAVZJY010000024.1:0-17299 GCF_052272535.1 Sutterella sp.
GCGTCACAGAGTCGCCCGCCTCAACCGAGGCCTGATCAGCAACGGTCGCCGTGAAACCGGCGGCTTCAACACTACCCGTCTCGGCCGTCATCGCGAGCGAAGCGGCCTCAACCGACGCGACTTCCGCAGTGATCGACCGCTGCGCCGTGAGTGTCAACTCGTCTTTAGCCGTCAGTTTGGCACTGGAGGCGTCGATATCGGCAGCTTCAGCCGTGAGCGTGAGGGTACCTTCAGTCGCATCGATGGCAGCTCCGCGTGCGGAAAGCCCCTGCGCGGCTGCAGCACTCACCGTACCGCCCGAGAGAACTGCGCTGTCAAGCACCAGATTCTCACCAGCCGTGAGCGCGGCCGCTCCCTTAATCGTGCCCTTCAGTCCGGTTCCAATGAGGTTCTGCGCCGCAGTGATCGCGAGCGAAGCGGCCTCAACGGTGGAATTCGAGATCTCAACATTTGCGAGGCCCTGGAGTTCGACCTTGCCCGCTCTGGACTGGACCGTCGCATCGGCGAGATCAAGCGTCTCTTGAGACGAGATCTTCACGTCGTCCGCGGCTTCAATCGTGGAGCCGCCAGAGAGCGCGACGCCGCCGCCCACAGCGGAAATGAGTGTCCCCGCGCCAGCTTGGGTCTGGAGACCTGCCGCATTGATGCCGCCGCCCGTGGCGCCGATTTCGATCCGGCCGCCCGCACTGAGGTTGCCTTGAGTCGCGGTGACAGATTTACCAAGGAGCGATGCATTACCTGCAGCCTCAACAACGCCGCCCGTGAACTTAAGCTCGCCCGCCTTGGCGTCGAGCTTCACACCGCCCTTAGAGCGGACGGTCGAGTTGTCAGCAAGCTCGATCCCGGCCTCTTTCGACGTCACGTCGAGGTCCTTATCCTCACCCGTCGACTCCAAATTGCCCGTAAGCGTGATCTGCTTCACGGCGTCGAGCTCAACCGAATCGCCCTTCACGGCGCCGACTCTTAAGCCGCCCTCGGAGTCAATGTCCACCACACCCGAAGCGTTGATGCCGTTGATCGAGAGCACGTCCGATTCACCCATGCCGCGCAACCGCACGTTGCCCACGGACTCGGAGAAGTTCACCGTGGAGGCGGTGCCTACGCGCAGCGCAGTGTCTTCGGTGCCGAAGTCGCCGTGCACTTCGAAGTTGAGCGTCTGCCCTTTAATGTAGCCGAGCTCGTCGAAGTCGTTGTAGTCGTCGCCGAGCTTGTCGCCCGAGTACGCGTAGAGGTTTTTCGCCTTTAGCGAGACATCCTGGTCGCCCGCGAGCGAATAGAGCGTCATGTTGCCAAGCGCCCCGTTCGCATCAACGGCCTCAATGAAGATGTTGCCGCCCGCATTGACGGCGGCCCACTTTGCCGGATCCGAGTGGATCTTCAGGTAGGCTTCCGCGGCGCCGATGCCGCCCGTGCCGCCGCGCAGCGTCACGGTATTGCCGCTCACAAGCCCGGAACCCTCTGCCGCCGAGATGCCGCCGCGCGAAGTAACGCGCACGTCGCCCGTCTCGGAAACGATTTCCTTGACGGCAAGCCCTGAGCCTTTAGGCGACTCCAGGAAGATGTTGTCGCGGGCATTCACGGTGAGGTTCCCCGACGCCTCAATGGTGACGGGGATCTTGAGCGTGACGGAAACTTCTCCGTCCTTGCTCGAGAAGTCACCGACGTCGGCACGAGAAAGGGCTTTGAGGAGCGCAAGGCGCTTCGTCTCGTCCTCGTCCGAGAGACGTCCGGTGACGGTCTCACCCACTTCGCCCACCGAACCCGCGTTCGCTGTGTTGATCTTGACGTTCTTGCCCCGGATGTTCGTTTCGCGTGCGGCCGTGGTCGATGAGCCGTTCGAATTGATGATCGTGTCGGCGATCGAGTAAAGCAGGTCGTTCTCGGTCCAGCCGTACTTCGCGCGGCGCGCGAGAAGCCCGCCGAGATCCGATTTTTCGTCCTGCTCCATGGCCGAGACGGCCGCTTCAGCGCTCTCGAACTTCCCGTAAATCTCCTGCAGGTCTCCGTAGTCCTTCTTCTGGGCATCGGTGAGCTCACCGCCGAAGGCCTCGTAGGTCTTCATCCGGGCGTAGGCCTGCGTGATGCGGTTCTTTTCAGCCTCGACGTCCGCCTTCCAGAGCGTGTCACCCGTGCTCGAGCCATCCGCATTGATGAGGCCCGCACGTTTCCACGCCTCAAGGCGCTTTTCATCGGAGACGTTCGACGCATCCGCAGCGCCCGAAGCGTCGTAGACCGACCCGTTTTCCACCGTGAGAACCACGTCACCCGACTTCGATTCAATGAGGCCGAGACCGAGGTCGCCCGTAGAGGCCGACACTTCAACGTCCTTCAGGGCGGAAATATTGACGGCGTTGGTACCTGCGGCTTCGAGCTGCCTGAGGTCCTTCACCTTCACGCCGCCCTCGACGCTCGAGAGCGTCACGTCCTTGCCCTGCGCCTTCGCTGCCTGCAGGTCGCCGCGCACGGCGACGCTGAGGGTTGAGCCGGCGAGCAGTCCGTCCGAAGAAACACTGCGGCCTGCACCGAGGTTCGTGCCGTCGATGTGGATGTTCGCAGCCGTCGCTCCGAGCTTAAGTTCACCCGAGCCGCCCTTGAGGGCGATTGGACGGAGCGAAGAGCCGATGTCGCCCGTTGCGGTCAGATTAATCGTGTCGGCGCCGTTAAGCGACGCTCCGGCGCTCTCCGCACGAATGTCGCCGCCCGCATTCAGGCGGATGGTGCCGCCCTGAGCGGTAATCGAGTTGCCGAGGTGGATCGACCGGTTCGAGGTGATGTCCACGGTGTTCGAGCCCTGGATGAACCCGACTCCGACATCCTTGTCAGCCTTCACGGTGTAGGTCACCATGCGCTTCGAAGTCGTGTCGCGGGTGATCGTGTAGCTCGTCCACTTGTGGCAGCCGAGGAATCCCGTCTTCCACCTCTTCGTCTTCACCTGGTAGCCCGTGTCGGTCTGATCGAGCACGTCCATCCAGGCGTAGAAGTTGGCGTCCTTATCGCCGCCCTTGTTGGGGCGCGTCAGCCGGTCGGTGATCGTCGCCCCCGAATAGAGATCGCCGGACTTTGTAACCGTCGTTTTTTCGCTTTCAAAAGCGTCCTTGAGTTTGTCGTCGGCGGCGCCCCACCATTTCGCCATGTATTCGTAGTACTGCCTCTCAGTCGAGCCCGAAACCGTCCCCTCGGTCCAGACATAGAGGAGTCCTTTCTTGGGCGAATAGTTCTGGATGCCGTCCTTGACTGTTTCCGTCCCTATCGCTTGGCCGTTGTGACCCACCATATATTCGGTGGTCTGACCATCCTGCCAGCGCGTGACTTTGGCGGCCGTACCATCTTTTTGGCCGTCGCTCCAGAAGAGGTCGGTGAACTGCACGACGCCCTTTGAGCTTCCGGTGTCGATGCTGCCGGTGAGAACGTCGTGATTGCCGGCGTTAAACCGTACGTCAGCCGATCCGTCCGACGCAAAGATCCTGCCGCCGCCCGTACTGGCAATCTTGCCTGAGATGAAGATGCTCCCGCCTTCGGGGAGGACATCGTCCATGACGATCCGATCCTTCACCGGGTCATACCAGGCAGCGACGAGGAGCTTGTAGGAGCCGTCGTCCGTCTTCACAGCCTCTTCGGCCTGCAGTCGATAGGCGGAGCTCTTCACATCGATGTTGGTGGGGCTGCCCGCCCGACGCCAAGCCTCGCGGATCTCAGAAATCTTCGCCTCAAGCACGGTTTCGTTGATCTTGAGCTCATAGGTGTCGTAGCCCGACTGTACGGTGCCGTTGAGGTTGATGAGGTCGCCCGAGATGATGATGGCGCCGCCCGCCACCCATTTGCCGCCCGAAGGTGCTTGGGCATTGGAGGAGACGGAGGTCGTGCCGGGTGCGTGCGAAGCGTCGTAGTTATCCTTGCTGCTGATTTTGCCGATCTCGGTCTGCCACGCCTTCCCCGGAACATCGCCGCCGATGTTCGTGAGACCCGATGTGTAGGACTGCATGATCGAACCCTTTGCCGTCAAGGTGAGGGTGCCGGAGGCCCCCACGTCGCCGAGGGACACCAGATCGCCGTCCTTCGCCGAGATGCTTACGTCACCCGCGTTGTTGCGGATTTCGCCCGTGATGACCAAGTTCGTGGCAGGCTGCTTCACCGTCTCTTCAAACGGCTTCCCCTCTTCGTCCTTCGCGTGCTTCACGGTGTAGGAGCCCGTTTTGGCCTCCGACTCGATGCTGATCACCGGATCGGCCGTGTTGTCGCTCGAGCGAACGTTCCCTTGGAAGCCCGCCCCCTGGAGCGCACTTGCGTCGGCTGCAACGCCGTTAAGCTCAATTTCGCCGCCCTTGGCCTGAATCACGATGTCGCTCACCTTGAGCGAGGCGTTCGACTCGTTTTTGATCCACACGCCTTCGGCTGCGTTGGCGGAGATAGCCCCCGACCCCGTCACTTTGTCGGCGTTGAGCTTGATGCTGCCGCCCGAGACGGTAATGCCGTTTACGGCAACGTAGAGTTCCTCACTCTTTTCAATCGGCACGAAAGTGCGCCGCGTAACCGTTTGGCCGTTTTCCTTAAACGTGAGCGTCTCCCATTTGCCAAGCCCCTTTTGTTCCATCAGGGCGGCAAGCGCATTGAATTCGGCCTGATAGCCGACGATGGCTTCATCCTTCGCGCCCGTATATTCTGTGAGGATCTTCTCGAGCTCCGCGTAGCGCTTCCAGTACACGTTGCCTTCGGATTCGGAAACCGGGCCGGAGATGCTGTTGAGAATGCTCTTTTTCGCCTCTTCGCTGCCCGCCTCAACCTTGAGAGTGGGCTTGCTCTGCGAGCCCGTGATTTCTGCACCGCTCCCCTCGGGGTTGAGCAGCCCCGAGATCACGATGTCAGCCTTGGTGTTGACGCCTGCATCGATCGAACCCGTGACGTTGATGCAGCCCGTCTCTTCGACGGCAGCATCCTTCCTGCCGCTTCCCTTGACGGCGAGCGTCGACTTGTCGTCGGCTTTGAGCTGCCCCCAGTAGTGCGAAAGCGAGTCGCCCGTGATCATGTAGTCGCCCGAATCGCCCGTAACCGCCGTGTTGGTGGTCGAGACAACCTTGCCTGCGACGTCTACGAGGCCCGAAAGCGTCGTCTTCGCATTGAGGTCGGCACTGATGCCCGAGAGGAACGCGTAGGAGAAGGACTCCGCGCGGTTCTGCATCTCGAGCTTAGACTCCGTGCCGTCCGCAGCTGCGCCGGCATTGAGGAACACCTCACCGCCCGAGCGGATTTCGGCGCCCGACTTGAGGCTGACGGTGTTCGTGCGCTCCACCGTGACCTTGGCGTTCGAATTCGCGTTGGCAAGCGCCGAACCCTCAATGCGGGTGAGCGCCTCGTGCTCGAGCACGTCTTCGCCCGTAGCGGCAAGCGCCACAACGCCTTTGGCAGACTGCGTGCGCAGGACCGCCTCCGATTCGACCGAAACGGTGTTGGCGTTCTTCACTGAACTCTCAACTGTAGCGCCCAATGCATTGTAGGCGCCCGCGGTGCGCGCGAGCACGCGCACAGCCGCATCACCCGTGCTCTTCGCCTCGGCCGTGATCGAGTCGCCGGCAAAGAGCTTTGCCTTATTGCCTACCGACACGTCGGCAGAACGCTCCACCGTGTTTGTAAACTTGATGCCGCCGCCGGCAATCGCGCCGTAGACCTCAGACTTCACGAGATGGTCGCCCGAGGCGGCGCCGAGCGTCCAGGCGTTGAGCGCGCCAAGCTGCAGATCACCGCCAGCGGAGAGCGCGGCGCCGTCCGTCACCCGTACGGCCGTCGAGCCTTTCATGGTGTTCGTCCCCACGGCGCCCGAAAGCGCGGCAAGGCCGCCCTTGGTATTGTCGGCCGTCATGAGAAGGTCGGAATTGGACGCGGCCGCGAAGCTCATGTCACCGGCAGTCGTGAAGCTCCCCGCAACCTTCAGTGCGGCGCTCGAAGTGTCCTTGTGGGTGGTGTGCACCGCATCGTTGGCATCTGCGTTGATGAGAGCGCCCCCAGCGGATTCACCGAGAATCTTCGCGCTTTCGGCGTTTTCTACCGCAGCGTCAAGCTTTCCGAGCGTCGTCGCGCTGCCCTTAAGGGTCATTTTGGACTCGAGTCCGTGCACCACCGTGAGGTCGTTGCTGCCTGCTGCCAGAATGCCGCCCACCGTTACGGCGTTGGCCGAGGCGTCGTAGAGCCCGTAGCCGCCCGTGCGGAGTTGGGCCGCTGTGCCGGCGATCTTCTCTTCAGCCGCCCGGAACGCAGTGCCGTCAACGCTGAGAGAAGCCTTCGCCGTATTGCTCAGATTCACCGTATTGAAGCTAAGGCCTGCAACGACCGCGCCGCCATAGCCTTCAACGCGGCCCGTGAGGCGCAGCGCATCGGACGGTTTGTCCGTCTTTTCGCCAGCCAAAGCTGAGAGCTTCACTTCGCCGCTCTTGAGCTCACCGCCCGTAACGACAAGCGTCGCCTCGCCCGATTCGTCCGCCGTCGCCTTGACGACGCCCGCGGAGGCACCCAAAGCGCCGCCCGCAGCGTAGGACTTGACGCGGAGTTCGGGGTGAAGGTTCACCGCCGTCTCAAAAGAGGCGCCGGATGCAGAGACGTTCGTGAGCTTTGCCTCTGCCTTGCCGCTGTCGGTGATCTCCGTGACGGCGCCCGCACCCGCCACCGCGCCGCCGTAGCCAGCCGTTGCTTCTGCCTGGAGGCGCTGCGCACGGTCAACGGTCGCTTTGACGCTGCCTTCGAAGTTCGATTGATCTAGCTTCACAACAACCGAGGAAGCATCCTTGATCTTCGCGATCTGCGCGCCGGCGGCCACCGCACCTGCGGCAACACCGAAGGCGTCGGCCGTTACGGACGAGTCGTTCTTCGCCGTGATTTGAACCGAATTGCCCTTGACATTAGCCTCGTTCTCAACAACAGCAGTCACGCCGCCCGAGACTTGCTCGCGCACGTAGGAGGCGTTGCCGCCCACTAAACCCGCAGATCCCTGATAAACCTGGAGACTGTCGTCAGCTCCGGCGCTTGCCGTGATCTCCGCAGTCTTTGTGGTGATCCCGCCGCCGCTCATCGTGACGGAGGCACCCACCACGCGCTCGACGGTGACCACCGACGCGCCGATGCCGACGGCGCCCGCCGTGGCGAGTCCGAGTTTTGCGTCAATGCCTGAACCCGCCTTGTCATCTTCTTTCGCAGCAAGGGTGACTGAGTTTGAGCCCTCGAAGGTCGAATCGACCGACATCACGCCCGTGCCCTTGACGAGATTCGACTTGGCTTCGGTTTCGGACGTCACTCCTCCATCAGAAGCGCCGCCCGCGGCGCCCGTCGTCAGATCCTCCTTTGAGAGTGCGCCGTAGTCGCCCTTGAATTTTTCAAGTGTCTTGGACGTACCCGCATTCTCCGCATCGCCCTCGCCCAAGAGCTCCGCATAGGTCCCCGCCCCGCCCACGCGGGTCGAGAAGACGTTCGCAGCGAGTCCGGCCCCCAGCGAGGCAGAAGCCGAGACGAGGGTCGACTTGGCCTTTCGGTCGGCAAGAGCCTCGACCTTGACGTCCGTGCCCTTAAGGGCAGCATTCTTCACCATCGTGCCGACGTTTCCGGCCATGGTGTTCACCGCCACGGTCGCGCCGGCAGCGACGTATTTGGCCACGGCTGCAGAGACGGCGACGAGCTCTATCGAGTCGTCGTTCTTCGCCGAGAGCGTCACCTGATTCTTGCCGTCACCCAATTGGGCATCATCCACGAGAACGAGCGTTTCGCCCGCCGTCTCGTTGATATAGACAGTGCCGGCTACAGCACCGGCGCCCGACGCAGCCGCGGCGCCGCCGTATTCGTCCCAGTCGAGCGTGCGTCCCGCTTCAATCGAGACCGCGCCCGCGGGGTTGACGACGCTCTTGCCATCAACCACAGACTTCACGACCACGTCGGCCGTATTGATCGCAACCGTCGCGGCGCCGGCCATAGCACCCGCACCGGCCGCCGACACGCCGAGATTGGTGATTCGCCCGAGGTAGTCCGCTTTCTGCGTATAAGCGCCGCCCTCGACCGTTGAGTTCGTCAAGGCGGTCACGACCGAGGACTTCTGGTTTGCGATGGCCACGACCGCATCAACCGCAAGGGCGCCTGCACCGCCCGCGGCGATTGTGAGATTCGAAACACCTTCCTTCGCTTCAGCGCCAAGCGTCGTTGCCGCGGCGGACTTGAGCGAAGCGTTTTCAATCGCCGCACGCGTCGCGTGCGCCGCATCGGTCTGCGTCACCGACCCATTGGCGCTCATCGCCCCGGCGCCGCCCGCCGTGACGAGTACGCTCGAGAAGTTCGCGTAGTCACCCGCCTCAACGGCGAGCTTGCCGACGGATTCAAGCGTGGAATTGGCGACGCCCGCTTCGGTCTTGCCCGCATGCGTGACGATCGAGGCCGTTCCTGCGGCCTGCGCGCTCCCCGCGCCGCCACCGTTGATCGTAAGCGTCTTATAGGTCGTCGCAGAAGTGGCCGCAACCGCAATGCCGTCCACCGTCTCTTCGGTGCGTTTGTCTTCAAGGCTCGTTTGGACATTGAGCGCACCCTGCTCAACGATCGCGTTGTTGATGTGCGCGTCGTCTACGCCCGACTTCATCGTGAGCGTCCCGGTACCCTTTCCGGTTTCCTTGACAGTTGAGCCGCTCACCGTCGCCGTGGTTGCCCCCGAGCGTTCGCTCATCGCGACGGATAGCCCGAGCGCAATCGTCCCGGCGCCCACAGCCTGACCGGCATAGGTGCCGATCACATCGTCGGATTCAGCGTGCACCGCGACAGCATCAGCCGCTTGCAGGATCGAATTCGTCAGCGCAGCCGACGTGTTGCCCGTGATCGTGTTGAAGGCCGTGGAGCCTGCAACCGCTACCGTGCCCGCGCCCGCGCCGCCCACGCCGATCGTGTCGATGTCGTTGGCCGAGTGGGCTGCCACGTTGAGCGAACTCACGCCCGCCTTGAGGCCGTGTGCGCCTGCTGCGACGTCCACATCGATGGTATTGACGGCAACACCGGCCCCAAGGGCCGCAGCCTGACTCGCAGCCGCTACGAGAGCCAGATTGTCAATGTCAGCGCGGCTCTCGGCGCGCACGACGACGTCGCCCGCACCTTCAATGGTCTCATCGGCTGCACCCTCTTGATTGTTTGTTTTCAGCCCCGTGAGGTCTGCCGCAACCTTGCGTTCCACGACATTCTTCGCCGCGGCTCCCGAGAGTCCCACCGTGCCGCCCGCACCTACGGCGAGCGTGAGGGTGGAGACGTGATCTTGGGCTTCGGCCGACACGCCAACATCCGTCTTCTCGTTTGAGGCGAGAAGCGTGAGTCCGTTCACGTCCGCGTTGGTTCTTCCGCGGCTCGAGGCGAAGGCAAGTCCAGCACCCGCGGCAGCGCCCGGCTTCACTGCGGCCGAGACGGCGCCCGAGAGCGTCCAGAGTTCGGAATCGTCACGCGCTTGAGCGTCAAAATGCCCAAGCCCGTCGAGCGTCACCGCGTCGACGTCGATCTGCGCATTTCCGACGGCGCGGTTCACCGCGACGCTCGCACCCAGTGCTACGTTCGAAGCGACGGTCGCCGCGGCGGCGGCCGTCCAAATTTCGGACTTGTTCTCGGCGAGGAGTCCGAGGGCGCCCGGCACTGTCGAGCCGTTACCCGCAGAGGCGCCCTTAAAGCTCGAAATCGTCGAATTGTTGAGTGTCGTCAGGGCATTGTTCTCAACTTCAGCCACCACGACAGCGGCCCCAAAGCCGCCCCCGCCCGCTGAAACCTGCGCGCTCACGTTGCCCGCGACGTTCACGGTCTTGGCATTCGTCTGCGCGGCGAGCACTGCACGGACCGCATCGTCCTTCATCGCACCGGCCGTAAGGGTGAGGTATTCGGCCGAAGCCTGAGCCGTCTGCTTCACGTCTGAGACGATCACCGAACCGGAAGCCGCGAAGTTGCCGGAGGTGCCCGCGGCGCCCGCGGCGACAGCAACCGTCACGACGTCGCTTTGTGCCTTTTCGCTAAAAAGCCCCGAGCCGTCGTGCGTCACCGTGAGACCATTCGACGAAGCGCCGAAGGTGTTTTCAAAGTTCGTAACCACAACGCCGGCACCGCCCGCGCCGCCCGAGGAACCGCCCGTCGCCGCAACGGAAAGCGCCGCGGAGACCTGCGTCATGCCCGAACCAGCCAGGAAGCCGGAGCGGAGGTCGCGGTAATTTTTGCCTGAGTCGTCCTTGGCGATCTGAACGCCATCGAGAAGAGAGCGGTTCAAAAGCTCATCCTCTTCCACGAGTCCCGTGCGGCCCTTTGCGCGTTCGGCGTAGGCATGCGCTTCCTCGCCCTCGCCCGTGCCGGCATCGCGTGCGGTGATCGTGAAAGATCCGTCCTTCGCGAGCGAAGCCTGCGACTTCTCAACCGTCGCATTCACGCGGTTGGTGATGTTCGCCGAGATGATCGAGCCGTTTAATGCCGCACCCGAACCGCTGCCCACAGCGGCCTGCACGCCCACCGCGGTATTGACTTGCGTGAGCGAAGCGAGCGCCTTCACGTCAACAGACTTCGCGTTTGTGAAGCTCGCATCCTTGGTCGTCGAGGCGACGGTGTTGTCGATGTCCGCCACGGCTACGGCAGCGCCCGCAGCGCCGGAGAAGCCGCCCGAAGCAGAGGCGACGCCGACGGTGGTGCCGCCCGTCACCTGAACTTCGCCCGTCCAGGCAGTCTGCGCGTATTCAAATTTGCCTGTTGTGTTCCCGCCGGACAAACCTTCAACATCTGCACGGACGGTGTTGTCAATGAGGTTCACCGAGACGCCCGCGTCGATCGCGTCGGCAGGGCCGCGCGAGGTCGAGACGGCAACGCCGAGCCCCTGGGTAACGGTCGTGCCGTTGACGAGCGAATAAACGCCCATGTCCTCAACGTTCTCCGAGAGCGACACATTCTTAAGGGTCAGGCGGTTTTCCGCATTGTTTTGGTTCACAGCGGCAGCGCCGCCGATTCCGACCGACGTACCCGATCCGCCCTTCGAGACAGAAACGGCTGCGCCACCCGCAAAGGCGCCGACCCACTTGTTCGTCACCGACTCGACGGCCGTCTTTTGGGCGTCGAGCGTAATCTTTCCAGCCGAAGCGCCTTCAATGTGAAGGACATTCGATTCGGCCACATCGTTCCAGGCGAAGGATCCTGCCGCAGAGAGCTGGAAGCTCGATCCGGCAGCCTGAACGCCTGATTTGACGCTGTCGGCGGAGGCAATGCCTGACGATCGTTCCCCAGTCTCGAGTCCAGAGTAGCTCCCGTCGGTACCGGCAGCATCGCCGCGGGCCTGAGCCGCCGCCTCACCTGCGCCCTTCGTAACTGCGCCCTGCAGAGCGCCGCCTTCGGCAAGACCAGACGCGGCGTCCTTAAGCGCCTTTGAGCCCGTCTGTTCCCCAAGAGCGCTGAGGCCGCCCGCCGCATCGGGCTTCTTGGTGTTGGCAGAGCCGGACCCGGAAACGCCTGCCTGACCGGCGAGTCCGACGGCATTGAGGTTGAGGCCGCTTTCAGCCGTGAGGGCAAGTGTACCGTCCGCTTTGAGCTCACCCGCGCCGTAGTTCCCAATACTCGACGTCCCGTCAAGGTCCTTCATTTCGAGCGTATTGCCGAAAGACCCGAGATTCACTGCGACGCCCGCCCCCACGGCGTTTGCCGCCCCCTGCGCGCTCTTCACAAAGGAGAGTGCGCCGGCAGCAGTCTGCACCGAATCGTCTCGCAGAGCCTTCATCGTAAGGTCGCCCGACCGTGCTTCAATCCGTGCCTCGTCGTCAATGGCGATGCGGTTCTTTGCATCAGCTTCCGTGACGGCCGCCATGCCCGACGCTGAAAGCGTGCCCGTGTTGTAGCCCGCGGACGCGGCGATGGTGACGCCGTCCAATTCATCGTTCGCGGTGAGGTCCGTCTTGGTGCCGGAAAGCGCTGCGCCCTCCTTCACGAGAATGAGATTGTCGGTGCCGAGCTCGTGATAGACCACCGAAGCGCCGAGGGACGTGCCCTTGTCGATGGTCGGAAGCGGCACGCCCAAGAAGTCGTCGAGCTGCCCGCTCATAGCGATGCTTTCATTGCGGCTCGTCGCCGTAAGCCCAAGGGCTTGGGCCGACTCGAGGGCCGCCCCTGCGCCCACTTCAACTGTGCTCTTCGTCGTCTGATCGAGTACCGCGAGCGAGCCCGCGACGGAGAAGGGATTATCGACCTGCGCCTCGTTCGTCTTGCCGGCTGCCGAAACAAAGGCGTTGGTGTAGCTTGCCGGATTGAGGAAATCGAGAACGCTCATGCCGAAGTCGATGAGGTCCGGTGCGGTTTCCGTACCTTTAACCGCGAGCGACATGAGGGCCTTCAAGGTGCTGGAGAATTCTTCAAAGGCGGTCTGGAGCTGAGTGATGCCGGTCGTAAAATTCTCTGCTTTGCCCACCGCATCGAAGGCTTCGACCATCTTGTCCTTGGCAGCCCTGAAGGCGGCGAGCTCGTCCTTATAGCCTTCTGCGGAGAAATGATCCGCGTAGGCGTTGAAGCAGTCAATGAGCTCCTTTTTAAGGAACTTGAACCGGTCCTTGTTGATCAGCGCTTCGGAGGAAAGCGTGAGGTCGCCTGAGCTCTTCGTCGTGATCGAGGCGCCCTCGCCCACTGTCACGCTTGCGAGCGAGGAGGCACCTTTGCCCGCTTCATTGATGAGAATCGCGAGCGCACCCTGCTTGTCTTTCCCTGCGTTAGCCTTCTCGCTGTCGATAACCTGCTTCGTCACCGCCTCGTAGTGGTGGTCAGCGAGGTCAGACTTCGCTTCAACGGTGAACTTTCCTGTTGACTGAAGCTGCACCTTCGGTGCGATCGTCACCGTCGCCGACTGAGCGTTCTCCACGTAGGCGGCCGCACCGCCGAACTGGAGCTTCTGGGTCGTGGCGCTCCCGTCCGCGGAAGTGTCGAACACGCGGGCGACCGATTCAGCCACCTTGCTCAAGGCAAGGTTCGACCCGAAATCCTGGATCTTCATCTTGAAGCCGTAGTCGCCCACGGTGGTCTTTGCCCCGACCTTGAGGGTTTCCGTCTCGTTCGTCGCACGTACGTCTGCCGTCCCCGAGGTCGTGAAGCCCGCGCCGAGATTCGTTTGGGCCGAAGCGTTGAACTTCGTGATGTTCACCGCGAGGGCGATGTTGCCCGTGGGCGGCGTATTTGTTTCTGCGTCCGTCTCAACGCGGTTTGTCTGCTTGGCCTCCGCGGTCACCTTGGAGGGCCCCTGCGCACTCGTGCCGGCCGCGCCAATCCTTGCGCCGTCGGCAACGGAAACGGTTGTCCCTGCATCCAGGTCCGCATAGATGAAGCTCGCCTGCGGCGCCTTCGTCGCCGAAGTAGCCGCCTTCACGCTGGCATCCACGTTAAGGTCGCCGGCTGCAGCGAGCTTGAGTTCGCCGTCGGTTGCAAGCGCCCCCTTGATCTCCACGGCACTCGTGTTCTTCACGCGCATCGCTGCGGCAGAGACCACCGGGATCGATTCGGCCTTGCCCCAATTAAGGAAGTTCTTAAACCCGGACTGGTCGCCCACCTTGAGGTCGGAGTGCGCCTCGCTCTCAAGGGTGAGCCCCTTCACACCGGTCACTTCGGCCTTTTCGCCTACCGTAACCCGCGCGTCGGCCGACATGTCCACATATTCGATCGTGCCCGCATCAATCGGCACCAATCCGCTCTGGATCGTCTCGAGCGCCTTCCCGGTGAAGCTCTTCGAATGGTCAACAATATTGAAGGCTCGAGCCTCGGCAGTCAGTTTTCCTTCGGCGCGCACGGTGCCCGAGAGCTCAACGGAAGCCGAAACATCACGGCCTTCGCCGTCACTTGACATGAAGAGAATCGGGTCGTCCGCACGCGGATTGAGAGCGCCGTTGCCGGCATGGGCCTTCGCCGTGAGGTTGCCCGCAGCCTTGACGACCGCTCCTTCCTCAACCACCACGCTCGCGGCAACCGCCCCTCCCTTGCCGTCCGTCTTCTCTCCGGACTCCGGAGCCTGCGTTTGAGCCTTTGCGACAAGATCGCCTGCCGCGCGTGCGAAAAGAAGTACGTCGCCAGTTTTGGGATCGGTCTTGAAAGCGAGGTCCTTTTCGAGGTTGGCCGAAGTGGTCATCTGTCCGTCTTTGTCGCGGATATTGACGAGGTCCTGGAAGTTGGTTACGCCCGTTGTGAGGCGCGCGCCCGAAGTGATTTGGACGCTCCCTGCGAGCAGTGCGAGGCTGTTGCCCGCGTTGATGCTGCCCTGGACGGTGATCACGCCCGCAGGATTGATCGGCACGCCCTCACCCGTGCGGAGGTTTTGGAGAAAGGCGTCATTGAAGGCCGTCGGCTGATCACCGTTGGCGAGGTTCGACCACGTTTCGAACTGATCCTGCGTCGTGATCGTCGTTGTGAGGCTGCCGGCGTTGATGACGCCCGTCGTTCCCACCACCATGCCGACCGGGGAGACGAAATAGAGGTCGCCGCCGATCTTATTGTTCTTCACGGCGTTCACGACGCCGTTAATCTCGATCTGTACATTGACGAGGTTGAGGAGCTGCTGGCCACTACCAAACTGCAGATTCGCAATCTGACCCGCATTCACCGTGAACTGGCTGAACTTGTTGATGCCGGTCTTGCCGTCGTTGACGAACTTGGAGGTCGTGACGTTGAAGACCTTGCCCGTTTGGTCCGCCTTCACGGTGGTGCTGCCCCATCCGCTCACGACACCGACGTCCGCGGCCGAGACACTCCCGGCAGCCAGAGCCGAAAGGAGGAGCGCCGAGAGGCCCTTTTGGACCGTTGAGCGCACTTTGCCCTTGCCAAAGGCGGTCTTCGTTTCATCCGTCGCAACAAACTGTCCGCGGGCCTTGTTCCAGAGTACCTTGAAGATCGCGTTCATACATCACCTCAATCAATTCTTCGTCCGGGCGTTCCTGCGCCCGTCGTCCGCGGCCCTGTGCGTCACCAGGACGCCGTCACCGCCAAGTCGAAGCGCGCCTTGTCCGCACGCCCGCCTGCACCGAGATTTCTAATGAGCGGGAAGCCCGCCGTTGCCGTCACTGAGGCGCCCTTCCAAAGGGGCCAGGTTGCGCCGAGCCCCGTGGAAGCGAGTTCGCGACGGCTGTAGGAGGAGGTCCCTGCAAGCCGCCCCGCATCGAGGAAGGCAAAGAGCGCCGTGCGGGGACCCGCAGGCGCCCAGGAGGCCTCAAAGTTCACGTAGGCGCCCGCCTCGGCCGAGAGCACGTCGTTGTCATAACCGCGAACGCCGCTCGTGTGGCCGAGATAAAAGTACTGCGACGAGGAGAGCGGATCGCCGTCGATGACCGCCTGCCAGGCGCCCGAAACGGAAACCCGCCAGTCGGGCGCGGCCTGCACCCGCCAGAGGGCGCTCCCCGTAAGAATGTTCTGCTCCCAGCGCTCCTCGAAGGTGCGCTCCTTCACGCGGCCATGCCCGAGGGCAGTCGTGAAGTAAAAGACCGACTGGCTGCCGAAGACAATCGCCTCGACGCCCGCCCGAGCGGTATCAATCTCCACGTCGTTAATCGTCACCGCAAAGAAGTCTGTCTCGCTCTTCTGTCGCGACCATTCGCCCCAAAGGGTCCACTTCTGCTGTGGGGTGACGTAAACCGGGTGCTCCAGCCGCAAGGCATAGTATTCAGAATCCCCTTCGACGTCGCCCGCGGTGGAAGGTCCCGCAATGACGTCCACGCTGCCGATGGAGACGCTCGCCGTGAGGCGCGTGCCCATCGAATTGAGCGGCATCCCGTAGCTCCCGTAGAAGCTTCGGCTCCCTTCGCTTACGAGGCCGAGGAGCGTCGCCGCATCGCGCCGCCCGAAGACGCTCCGGTTCGTGATCGAAACGCCTGCCCGGGGACGCCCTGTCGAGCGGGGACCCAGGGTGTCGGCGAAAAAGGTCGCGCCCCAGTTGGGCGGCTCCGTCGTGCGGATTTCATAGTCCGTGGTGCCCGGCGCCTCACCGGCGTGGATGTCCACCGAAAGTTCGACGTCGTTCGTCATGTTGAAGCGTACGAGCGCGTCGCTCATCTCGCGGTAGTTCGCGACTTCACCCTGCTTGAGATCGAAAGCGCCGAGGATGTAGCCCGCGCTCGTATGTTCGGCGCCCGAAACCGTCGTACGCCCCGTGCGCCCTTCGACGAGCGTTACCAACAGCCGGCCGCCCCGGATGCGCTGGGGCGCGAGACGTGCTTCACAGACAACGTAGCCTTTTTCACGGTAAAGGGCGTTCACCGCCTCGAGCATTGCCTTCAGATCCGCTATCGCGACGTCGCGTCCCACGAAGGGTGCGGTCACGCGCGTGAACTCCTCGTCTGAAAGAATCGCCGAGGGCGTGTGCGTCACAGCTTCGAGCCGGAAGCGGAAAGCCCCCGCGGGAACCGCCGGCTCCTGAGCCGCAGGGGGAGGCGCTGCTTCACGGCGCTGCGCCTCAAGCGAATTCACCTCGCCCTCGAGCCGCCGCCATTCGACTTCGTCGCGAAGCTGGCGTAGATTGCGGGTCGCCTGATTCCCCTGTCTCCCCTGTCCGGCTTCCATGAGGGAGGGGGCAGCCTGAACGGCCGGTACAGCTGCAATAAGTGGGCCAAGAACAAACCCGGCCGTGCAGACGCAGACGCCGAGCGATCGGCCTGCGGCCGCTGCCCTGAGGATGTTCCTTCTCTTCATGTCCGCCCTCCTTTTTCTTCAGACTGAGGCTTACGACGGGCTAAGGAGACCCAACAAACCTTTTTTGAGTATAACCTCAGTAGTTCGATCAAGAATAGGCCTTGGTATCCTAAAAGTCGGATATTTTGGGAATCTTCCGTCTCTTTCGACCCGGACGCCGGCTTCAGCGCGGCGGTCGGACTACTCACGGCGCCGACAGGCCCGATCAACGGAGATTTTAGAGAATCAGGCAATTTTCTTCGATACAGCCCTTGTGGATTTTCGAAAGAAACGCGGTTTTTCGAAGAGAAAAAGGCAGTCCTGAGGCGCCCTCGCCCCGTTGCGGCGGCGCGGGGACGTCTTCCGGCGTGAGCACGCCCGGGGCGCGCGGCTGATTCCCGCTCTTCGTGATGAGGGCCGAGGGAAAACGGCCGAACTCCAAGGGAATCCGACCGCAGAAGGGAATTGCCGAAGGCAGGTGTGCTCCCGGCCCGGAGAGCCCGAACCGGAAGTTTTGAGTTAGACCACTACTTCGCGCTCCCCCACACGTCGCCCCAGCTCCCCGTGAGCGCGCCCTTGGCGTAGTCAACCACGCGCTGCTCGAAAAAACCAGAGGTGCCGTCTTGAAGTCTTCCTGCAGTCTACTCAGGAACTG
>NZ_DAVZJY010000025.1:0-16933 GCF_052272535.1 Sutterella sp.
CCTCGAGCGCGGCCGAGGCCGGCGTGAAGTCGTCGGACTTAAGGAGCTCGTCCACCGTGAGGCCCGGGTGCTGCATCAGGAGGTTGAGCACCTCGATGAAGTCGCGGATGATCTCGCGGGGCGTGATGAGCGTCGCCGCCCCCTCCCGGTCGTATTCGAGCTCGAGGAAGTGGGCTAGCGCCTTTTCGTCGAGCTTCTCCTCAGTCCCGTAGAGTTCGGCGTGCATCTTCTGGAGCTTTTCGATGAGTACGAGGAGCTCCTCGGTCGAGAGGGGCTCGAGGCGGATCACGGGCGACATCAGGTCCTGCCGGCCCTCGATGGAGAAGCGCCCCGAAGCGAGGCGAGAGCGGAGCGCCTCGTAGCTGAAGAGCCCGCGGCGGCGGTCCTCGACCGCCTGGGGCGTGCCGCCCATGATGATCCCGAGGTGGCGCGCACGCCCCTGGAGCGCGTCGTTGTAGATCGTGAGAATCTTCTCGTAGTTGTATTGGCGCGAGATGCTGTTGGGAATCTTGTAGAGGTTCACGAGCTCGTCGATGAGCACGAGAAGCCCCGCGTAGCCCGCGCCCTTGAGAAAGAGCGCAAGGATCTTGATGAAGTCGTACCAGTTGTCGTCCGTGACGATGAGCGAGATCCCGAGCTCCGCCTTCGCCTCGGCGCGGGTCGCGTACTCGCCGCGCAGCCACTTGACCACGCGGGCGCGGGTCTCGTCGTCGCCCTCCGTGAGGGCGCGGAAGTACTTGACGAGGAGGGTCGAAAACTCAAAGCCGTGGACGACTTCTCCGAGCTTCGCCACCGCCCCGAGGATCTTCGCCTCGGCCGCCGGAAGATACTGCGGCGTGCCGGGAAGAACGTCTTCCTGCGCGAGCTGCGCCTTCACCGCGGCCATCCAGCGCTCGAGGATCAGCGTGAGCGCCCCGCCCTCGGGCATCGTCTTGGTGGCGAGGTTCTGCAGGAGCTCCTTGTAGGTCGCGAGTCCCTGCCCCTTCGTGCCCTGCAGGCGCCTCTCGGGCGAGAGGTCCGCGTCCGCCACCACGAACCCGCGGTCCATCGCGTAGGCGCGGATCGTCTGGAGCAGGAAGCTCTTCCCGCTCCCGTAGCGCCCGGTGATGAAGCGAAAGCTTGCTCCCCCCTCCGCGACGATCTCGACGTCGGAGAGGAGCGCGTCGATCTCGGCCTTGCGGCCGACCGCGATGTAGGGAAGACCAATTCTCGGCACGACGCCGCCCTTCAGGGCGTTGAGGACGGTGCGGGCGATGCGCTTCGGAGTCTTGGGCTGCGGCATGGTGGGTGGTGTCGGCGTGAATTCGGGTTGAAGGTCGGGCGGCGGGTGAAACGCGCGTGTCAGGCGAGGAGGTCGCGGAGGTCTTCGGCGTAGTCCTCGATGACGGCGGCCTTCGCGCCGTCCCACTCGAGCACCGCGTCGCCGAAGGCGTCGAAGAGCTTTTCGTTGAGGCGGTCCACCGCCATCTCGGGCGCGAGGCCCCCCGGGGTCTGCGTGCGGTCAAAGCGGCCGGCGAGAAGGTCGAGGAGGAAGGCGCGCTCCTCGGGACTGAGGTCCGCGCCGCCTTCCGAGTCGCCTGCCGGCGCTGCAGGCGGCTGCGGGGCTGCGGAGCTCCCTGACTCCGCCGGCGCCGTCACAGAATCCGCCGTGGGCATCTCCACAGTATGCGCCCCTCGGGCGTCAGGCTCCGCCGCGCGCAAGTGCGGTGCGGCATTGCCGCAGGACGCGGCGGGCGGCTCGGAGGGGGCGGCTTCCGCGACGGCTTCCCGGGAGGCTTTTGCAACGACTTCCGGGACGTCCTCCGCCGCGTTTTCGACGATCAGCTTCTCCTGCGTTTCGGCGGCGTCGGCGCGGATCCCGGAGAGCTTCGAGAAGTCCACGCGCCGCGCGGGATTCGCGGCCGCACGCTCGGCCCGCGCCCAGTCGGCGAGGACCGCGGTCACCACCGGGTCGATGCGCCCTTCGGGGTCCTCGGCCTTGATGGGGCGGCGCCAACCTTCGGCTTCGCGCAGGCGCTTTTCGACCACCCGCATCAGGAGCGTCACCGCGGGCTCGACGCCGCGCGCGGGGAAGAACTCCTCGAGCCGCCAGGCGCCCTTGCGGCAGAGCCAGCGGCGCGTGGGCGAGAGAACATAGTCCCGGTCCTCGGGTTCGGCCGTGAAGTCGAAGACCGCGGACCGGAAGAGCCGGCTCGTGCGCGCGAGCCGCGCGCCGAGCCACAGGTCGGCGGAGGTCCCCTCCGAGCGGGCGAGGCGCTCGAAGACCTCGACGGCGAGGCGCTTGAGCTTCTCCTCGTGCCCCGGCCAAAAGGCCGACTTCTCGAGGTGGTGGCCCGAGCGCTGCGAGAGCGCGGCGAAGGCCGCCTCGAGGCGTCCGGGGTCTTGGACGAGCTCCACCCCCGCGGCGAGGTCGGCCGCGACGGCGGCGACGCGCCGCACCCCAGCCGGGTCGCCCGGTGAAGTTCCCGGCCGGATCCATTCGCGCGGGAGCCCGTGATAGACCACGAAGTCATCGAGCCACTGCGGCGCGTAGCGGTCGAGCGTGAGGTCGATCCTGCGGTAGTCCTCCCAAAAGGACTCGACGGCGCGGTAGAGCCCCGCGGGCGACGGGTCCGCGCCCGGGTCGGGCGCGCCGTTGATGAGCTCATAGAGGTGCACGAAGGCGAAGGAGACGGGCGCGGGGGCGCGCTCGCCCCTCCTCCAACGCGTGCGCCAGGAGAGGTAGGCGAGGCGCTGCGGCAGGCTCATCAGCGTATAGGTCGGGAAGTAGGCGGAGAACCAGGCCGAGTGCTTTTCTTCGAGCTCGAGATCCGCGAAGGCCCGCGCCGTCTCGCGGAAGACCCGCTCCTCGGGGAGTCCGCGGCGCCTCAGGCTCCGCTCGAACTCGATCATCTCGAGCACCCGCGGCGGGATCTCGATGCCCGCGCCCGGAGAGAGGAGCAGCGAAGCGGACTCCGCGGCGCTGCGGTGCGCCCAGGCCGGCCCCCCCGTCCCCTCGAGCGGAATCTCCTCGTCGGTGTAGATGCGCTCCTTCACTCCCCGTTCCTTCACGAAAATCAACTCCCCAAAGGATACCGCAAAGTGTCCTTTCTCAGGGCATGACCATTTTCGGTGCCCCGTTCATGTGCAAAATCCGCCGAAAACCGGCGCGGTGGATTAGCATTTCAACTTGACCGTCCGGCGCGCTCCCGCGCCGGCCCGACACTCTTTGCGGAGAACTGATCCTCATGGCGCTTCTCGATACGCCCCAGCCGGACCTGAGTCTCGAGGAGCTGCGCTTCCTCGTCACGCTCGCCCAGACGCAGAGCCTCACGGCCGCGGCGGGCAAGCACGGCCTGAGCATGGGCTCGGCCTCGCGCCGCCTTGCGCGCCTGCGCGGGATCTTCGAGGACGAGCTCTTCGTGCGCGCGGGACTGCAGATGCTCCCGACGACGCGCATGCGCGACATGCTGCCGCGCATCCTCGACCTTCTCACCTCCTCGAAGGGGCTCTTCTCGAACGACACCTTCGAGATCGCGAGCGTGAAGCGCACCGTGCGCATCCTCGGCGTGGACAACGCGGTGATGACGATCCTGCGCGAGGCGATCGTGCGCTTCGCCAAAGCCGCTCCCAACGCGTCGCTTGAAGTTCAGCCGATCAACAGCGAGATGCTCGAACTGCTGCGCTCCGGGCGCGCCGACCTCGCGATCTACCCCCTCAAGAACGTCCCGAAGGACTTCCACATGCTCGAGCTCTACCGCTCGCGCTGCGGGATCCTCGTGCGCGAGGGGCACCCGCTGATCGCGCTCTACACCGAAAAGGGGCGCCTCGCGATGGAGGACCTGCGCGCCTACCGCCAGGTGTCGATGGACTTCTCAGGGGCGCCCGAATTCAGCACCGCCGCCTCGGGCGCGACCGGCCAGGAGACGGCCGTTTCGATGCCCTACTTCCTCGCCGTGCCCTACGCCCTGATGGACACGGACTACACGTTCATCGCGCCCGTGCTCACGCTGCTGCATTTCCTGCGCGACAACCGCTACGGGCTCAGAATGCTGCCGGCCCCCGCGGAGGTGAGTCCCTTCACGCCCTGCCTCGTCTGGCACCACGGCACGCACTCCGACCCCTTCATGCAGTGGGTGCGCGGCGTCGTCACCCAGAGCGCCCGGTCGGAAGCGAAGCGCCTCGGGGCGCTCGAGGCCGACTGACCTTCCGGCCGTCCCCCGGTCCCTTTCGAAGTGGCCCGTTCCCCGCGGGCCTCTTCCATTTCTCACCCGCCTGTTGCAGACGGTCGCCATTCTTTTCCTTGTTTTTCAAAGGGCGGTGCTAGAGTGGAGAGCGCAGAAACATTTTTCATGGAGCATTTGAAGCACCATGCGTCTACGTTCAGCACCCTCACTTCTCGCGCTCTCCCTCATCGCCCTCGCCCTTTCGGGCTGCACCACCTACGTGCAGGTGGCGAGCGACCCGGAGGGAGCGATGATTTCGAGCGCCGACGGCCGCGAAACCTACGGGCGCGCACCCGTCGAAGTTCCCTACAAGAAGAGCGAGCTCGAAGCGGCGGGCGGCGTCATTGCGGGCTTCACCGCAACGTGGCCCTCGGGCGCCAAGGCCTCGACCGAAACTCCCTACGTCGTGAAGGACTTCCGCTTCGGCGCGCAGATTGAATTGAAGCGCCCCGAGGGCGCCCCGGGTCTTGACCAGGACCTGCGCTTTGCGCTCGAGCGCGCGCAGGCCCGCGCCAAGGAGGCCGAGGCCGAGCGTGAGCGGATGCGCCTCTACGTGAGCGACGGTTGGTTCTGGGGTCCGCGCTGGGGCATGGGCTGGGGTTGGTGGTGGTAGCCGCCGGTCCTTGACCGCCCGCCCATTTGAAGAGGCCCGCCGCACCGGACTCCCGTTTGGGGAGTCATCGTGCGGCGGGCCTCTTCTTCGTTCGTCCGCCTTCACCGGGGCGGCCCGAGGATCGTCCTCAGGCCGCCCCGGCGAGGAAAGGAAATCACTTCGGATTGCGGTTGCAGAGCCCGGCCTCAACCATCGCGGCGTTGGGACGCGGCGCGGCGATCATGCGGAGCGTGTTCTTATCGGTGTGGTGGAACGCGCGCTCGACGCCCGGGATCACGAGGAGCGTGTCCTCCTCGTAGCTGATCGACCCGTCTTTATTGAAGGTGAAGGTGATGTCCCAGGACTCCGTGCGGAAGTTCTTCTCGAGGAACGGATTCGAGCAGATGCCGTTCACGGTCGTGCCGCGCTCGGCGTGGAGCTTGATCCGGCGGTCGCCGGGCTTGGCCTTACCCGAGGCCATCGCGATCTGGCCGCGCGGAATGGCGAGCGTCATGTAGACAGTCTCCGTCGCGGGCTCCCAGAGGAGGTAGCCCACCTGGTCGTGGAAGGCGGTGAGCTCGCCGGGCTTTGTCACGGCGACGTGGTAGCGCAGGCCGTAGAAGAGCTGCGGGCCGGAGTTCTGCGGGTCGAGAAGCTCATAGGTCTGCGTCTCGACGAAGGGCTCGGACTCGGTGCCTTCGGCGACGGGGTGCGTGTCCACGCCTTCGGCGCCGTACCAGGTGCCCGCGAGGGGCGCCAGGGGCCCGAGGGCCTCAAGGGTGTTCGGATTGGAGGGGGTCTCCGTGTAGATGTCTTCGTGATGCAGCATTTCTTTTCTCCTTTCATTGCGGAGCATCCGCGGAGAGCTGTCGGGCGTGCGCGGGGTCTTGCGCACGCTCCTGCGCCTCCTGCGGCGCACCTGCATCCTACCCGCCCGGGTAGTCGATGAGCGCTGCGGAAGTGTTCCGAGTTGCATCCGCCGGGAACGCGCCGGTCAACACGCCCGCGAGGCCGCGCCCCGGGCGGAGAGTTTTCAACTAAAATCCGGCCTCAACTCATGCTAACCGATCGGTAAGTAGTCGTCCATCGCCATGCCCATCGCCCTTTGCGCCGCGCCCGCCGCGGTCCTTCTTCTTGCGCTCGCCGCCCTCACGGCCGAAGCCGCCGGCACCCCGTCGGCGCTCACCTTTGAAGACGCGCGGCGCACCTTCCACGAACGCGCCGACATCTTCCGCGCCGACACCGCGGAGGTCGCCCGCGCGCAGCACGCGGCCGAAAGCGCCAAGGCGCTCTCGGGCCCGAAGGTGGACTTGACCGCGATGCAGATCGAAGGGAGGAAGGAGCTCAATCTCGACGTCGACGTGCCGGCGAACCTGCAGGCCCTCGGCAATCAGCTCACGGGCGGCAAGCTCCCCATCCCGAGCCGGCTGAGTTTCTCGGAAAACTACGACCTCTCGGGGCCGCGCGCGATGATCGCGGCCACCTGGCCCATCTACACGGGCGGACAGATCACCGCCAAGCAGAACGCGCTCGAGCACGAGGTGCGCGAGGCCGCGGCCTCGCGCGACGCCCGTCTCGAAGAGAAGGACGCCGACCTCGCCGCGCGCTACTGGGGCGTTCAGCTCGCCCGCTCGGTGGAGGACCTCCGCAAAAAGGCCCTCGCAGACGAAGAGGAGCAGGTCCACCGCGCGAAGCGCTTTGAGGCGAAGGGCCTCATCTCGAAGATCGAGCGCATGTCGGTCGAAGTCTCGCGCGACGCGGCCCGCCGCGAGCTCGTCGCCGCGGGGACGAGCGCCCGGGTGGCGGAGGCCGAGCTCATGAGCGCGCTCCGTGAGAAGTCGCTCCCCAACCTCGCCACGCCGCTCTTCATCCTCACGGGCGACCTCGGCACGCTCTCCGAGTGGCAGGCGCGCGCCCGCGCCAACTCCCCTGTGCTCGCGCGCATCGACGCGCAGAAGAGCCGGGCGGGCGAAGGCGTGCGCGCCGCCGAGGGCGCCTTCCACCCGCAGGTCTTCGCCTTCGGCACGAAGAACCTCATCAAACACTACCTCACCCCGGTCGAACCCGACTGGATGGTCGGGATCGGCGTGAAGTTCACGCTCTGGAGCAACCAGGACCGCTTCGCGGCGCTCGCCGCCGCGCGCAGCGTCGAAGAGAAGGCAGGCGCCGCGCGGTCGGAGGCCGACAACCAGTTGGCGACGATGGTCGAGGTGGCGTTCCTGCGCACCACGCAGGCGCGCGAGGAGTACGACCTCACGGCCTCGACCGTCGCCCTGGCGGCGGAAAACCTGCGCCTGAGGGAGTCGAGCTTCGCCGAAGGCCTCTCCACGGCCATCGACGTCCGCGAGGCGCGCACGCAGCTCGTGGGCGCGCAGATCGCGCAGCGCGCCGCCGCCTACAAGTTCGTCGTCTCCTGGGCGATGCTCCACGCCGCCGCCGGCGTGATGCCCGACTTCTCGAACACCATCGGCCGCGCCGACTTCAAGGCCGCCCAGTAAAGGCGGAGCGCCCAGGAGCCGCCTCCGCCGACGCCGACGCCGCCCACCTTCCTCTCGGGGCGGCCCTCAACCCGACAATTGCCAAAACAACCCGCAAAATGCAGCAGCAGAACACTCAGGCACAGAAATCCTCCCTCATTCCGGCCCTGGCCGGCGGCGTCGTCCTCGCGGGCGCGGCGCTCTTCATCGGCTGGGGCGTCTGGCGGGCGATGACCCCGACGCCGGTGCCGCTGCAGGGCATGATCGACGCCACCACCGTCTCCGTGGCGGCAAAGGTTCCCGGGCGTCTCGCCGCCGTCCACGTCCGCGAGGGCGACGTCGTGAAGGCGGGCGACGCCGTGGCGCGGCTTTCGCTCCCCGAAATCGAGGCGAAGGTCGCGCAGGCCAAGGCCGTTGAAGCCGCCGCCCGCGCGAAGGTTTCGCTCGCCGACGAAGGTCCGCGCACGCAGGAGCTCGACGCCGCGCGCGCCGACCTCACGCGCGCCCGCGCCGGCCTCGCCCTGGCCGACGCCTCCTGGGGCCGCGTCTCAGCGCTCTACAAGGACGGACTCGTGAGCGCGCAGCGCCGCGACGAAGTGTTGGCGCAGCGCCGGAGCGCCGCGGAGCTCGTGCATGCGGCCGAAGCGAAGGTCTCGGCCCTCGAGGAGGGCGCGCGCAGCCAGGACAAGGCCGCCGCGCGGGCGCTCGCCAACCAGGCCGCCGGGGGCGTCGCCGAAGCGTCCTCCCTCGCGGGCGAAGCCGAGGTGAGGACCCCCGCCTCGGGCGAAGTCACCCGCGTCGTGATGCACGAGGGCGAGGTGACCCCGGCCGGCTTCCCCGTCGTTCTCGTCACGAACCTCGCCGACAGCTGGGCCGTCTTCAACATCCGCGAGGACGAGCTCCCCGGAATCCGCGTCGGCACCGAGCTCACGGCCGACGTGCCCGCGCTCGGCAGGTCCCTGAAGTTCCGCGTCTACTGGATCAATCCGCGCGGCGACTATGCCGTCTGGCGCGCCACGCGCCAGTCCTCGGGCTACGACATCCGCACGTTTGAAGTGCGCGCCCGCCCGGTCGAGGCCGATCCGGACCTGCGCCCGGGCATGACGGTGGTCGTGGACCGCGCGTCCGCCGCGACCTCCTCCGCCGCCAAGTAGCCCGGAGTCCCCCGCCATGCGGCAATGGTGTCGGAACGCGGCTCACGTCGCGGCGCTCGAACTCCGTCAGGTCCTCTCGCACCCGCTCGAATGGCTCTGCGGCTTCGCCGCGCCCGTCTTCTGGTGCGTGGTGCTCCTCTTCGCCTTCAATTCGGGCGTGATGACGGGGCTCCCCGTGGGTCTCGTCGACGCGGACGGCTCCGCCCTCTCGCGCCAGGCGGTCTCGGCGCTCTCGGCGATTCCGTCGATTGAGTTGAAGAGCTTCGCATCCGCCGAAGACGCCGACGAGGCGCTGCGCGCCCGGCGGACCTATGCGACGATCACGCTTCCCAAGAACTTTGAGCTCGATCAGAAGCGCGGACGCGGGGCCCCCGTGTCGCTCGAGATCAACAAGACCTACTACGCCGTGGGCACGATCCTTGAAGTGGACGTGAAGACGGCGCTCTCCTCCCTGAAGCTCTCGAGCCTCGCGGTGAGGAGCACCGCTCAGTCGGGCGGGAGCTTCCGCGAGAACGCGGCGCGCCTGCGCGCCTCGATTCCCGACGTCCTCTTCATGGGGAACGTGAGCTTCAACTTCGTCGCCTACCTGCTCCCGACCTTCATCCCGGGCCTGATGGCCTTGGGGGCGCTGCTCGGCTTCGTCTGCATGTTGACGCGCGAGTGGCGCGAGGGCGGCCTGCGCGAGCTCATCGATGAGGCGGGCGAATCGGTCTCGGCCGCAATGGTGGGGAAGTTCATTCCCTGGGTGTCGGTCTGGCTCGTCCTCATCTCGGTCTGGACCGCGGGCTGGGCGGGATGGGCCGGCTGGGGCGCCGCAGGCCCGATTCTCTTCTGGTTCACGGCCGGGTGGCTCCTCATCCTCTCGATGGCGGCCCTGACCTCCCTCGCGGTGGCGCTCGCCCCCTCGTGGGTGATCGCGCTATCCGCCTCGATCTGCCTCATCGCCCCGACCTTCCCCTTCACGGGCTTCTCCTTCCCGCTCGACGCGATGACGCCGGGGGCGAGGCTCTTCGGCCTGCTCCTTCCCCTCACACACTACCTCGAGGCGCAGGCGCAGATCTGGATCCTCGGCAGCCCCCTGGACGCCGTTGCGAAGACGCAGCTTGAGATGCTCGTCTTCCCGGTCCTCTGCTTCGCGATTTCGATTCCGCTCCTCACCGCGCGCGTGCGCAAATGGGAGCGCCGCGAGCGCATGAGCGAGAACCTCACGGTTTCGGCCGAGAAGGACGACGCCTTCTCGGACGCCCCCGACCGTCCGCGCACGGGCTTCCTTGCCGCCTTCGGGCTGACGCTCCGGCACGCCTTCCTCTCGCGCGACACGATCGCGATTCTGGGCGGCGCCGTCGCCTTCTACCTCATCTTCTACGGCTGGCCCTACGGCACGCAGCAGGTCGAGGGCATCCCCGTCGGGATCGTCGACCTGGACCGCTCGGCCGCCGCGGGGCGCTTCATCTCGGCCCTGGAGGCCGCTCCCGCCGCCGACGTCCGCTTCGTCGTGCATTCCGCAGCCGAAGGCATGGACGCCTTCCGCCGCCGCACCGCCGACGTCCTCGTGACGATTCCGCCCGAATATACGGAGGACCTCGCGCGCGGACGCAACACCACGATCCACGTGCTCGGCAACGGCGCCTACCCCGTGAAGGCGCGCGCCGTGCAGGGCGCGGTCTCGGGCGTGGTGGGGGACGCCCGTTCCCGGATCGACCTCGCGAGCGTGATGACCCCGGGCGCCGACGGAACGATGATGAAGGCGGCGACGCTCTCCGCTCCGGGCGTTCTCGTCACCTACCGCTTCAACGAGATCTCGGGCTACGGCAACTTCACCGTGCCCCTGGTGGGTCCCGTGATCGTGCAGGCCGTGCTCCTCATGGGCATCGGCATGTCGGTGGGCGGTTGGCTCTACCGCCGCCCGCGGAGGAACTTCGTGCGCGACGTGGTGGCGCGCCCCTGGTGCGAGGGCCTCGGGCTCTTCTTCGCCTACTGGTCGATCGCCTTCGGGTGGCTCCTCTACATGCAGGGGTTCGGGTTCCTCTTCGGTGAATACGGCGCGATGGCGAATCCCCCGGCGGTGCTCCTCGTCTGCGCGCTCTACGCCGCGGCGGTGGTCGCCTTCGGACTCACCATCGTCACGACCGTGCGCTCGAACGCCTGGACGGCGCCCCTCACGGTCATCATCTCCGCGCCGGCGCTCTTCATCTCGGGCGCGGTCTGGCCGGTGGAGAACATGCATCCGCTTGCGGCGGGCGTCGCGCAGATCCTTCCCTCGACGCCTGGCATCTACGCCTCGGCCGCGGCCGCTCAGGACGGCGCGGTTCTAGCGGACGTTCTTCCCGCCTGCGCGCACCTTCTCCTTCTCACGGTGCTCTACGGGTCCTTCTTCCTCATGCGCGTGGGCGCGATCGAGGAGTTCCCGCGCAAGCTCTCCGTGAACGACATCGACTAAGGCCATTCAAACCATGACGCCCTTCATCGACTCTCACTGCCACCTCACCGACCACGCTTTCGACGAAGACCGCGAGGCCGTGATCGAGCGCATGAAGGCGGCGGGCATGCCCGCCGCCGTGACGATCGGGTGCGAGGACGGAGACATCCAACCGCTCCGCGCGCTCCTCGACCTTCATCCCGGCTTTCTCTTCGGCGCCTGGGCCGTGCATCCGGAGTACCAGGACGCGCGCGAGGCGGACGTGGACGAAATCGCCGAGCGCGCCGAGGAGCCCGGCATGGTCGCGGTGGGCGAGACGGGGCTCGACTTCTACTGGTGCAAGGAGCCCCTCGACTGGCAGCGTGCGCGCTTTCGTCGGCACATCGCCGCGGCGCGGAAGGCCGGGCGCCCCCTGATCGTCCACGCCCGGGACGCCGAAGCCGCAGCGCTCGAGATCCTCGCCGAAGCGAAGGCTGGCGACATAGGCTTCGTGATGCACTGCTTCTGCGGGTCGCTCGAGACGGCCGAGGGCGTGGTGGCCGCCGGCGGGCACGTGAGCTTCACGGGGAACCTCACCTTCAGAAAGAACGAGGCGCTGCGCGCCATTGCGGCAGCGATTCCGCTCGAGCGCCTGATGATCGAGACGGACTCGCCCTACATGGCACCCGTGCCCTACAGGGGAAAGCGCTGCGAGCCCGTCTACTCGCGGCGCGTGGGCGAGACCATCGCCGAAGTGAAGGGGCTCGACGTCGACGAAACGCTCGCCGCAATCTGCGCCAATACCATCCGGTTCTTCAGGCTGCCGCTCTGATCCCGCGCCCGGAAGGGCGTCGTCGTCGAATCTTGCACGCTCCCGCCGGTCGGGCCTTTTTCGTCGGGGAGAAGCCCCCGGACGCGCAACACCCGCTTGCACACGGGGGCGGCGTCAGGGGGCGGCGCGGGCGCAGGCCGGTGCTATTCTTTCGCCCAAAATCGACTCCCTCGAGACCTTCCATGTCCGTCCGCCCTTCCTCCTGCGCCGCCGCGCTCCTCTGCGCCGCGGCCTTCTTCTCGTCCATCGCGGCCTCCTCCGCCGCTCCCGTTGAGGAAAACGCCCTCACGTCGGCGCAGCTCGCCGAAGTCCGCCAGGCGGTCCGCGCCGGGCAGGCCCAGGAGCTCAAAACGCTTCTCGACCGAGGCGCGAACCCGAACTTCCGCATGGAGAACGGCGACACGGCCTTCACGTACGCGATGCGCGCGGACACGCCCGACGTCGCCGAGACGCTCCTCAATTCCGGGCGGCTCGCCGTCAACGAAGTCAACCGCTTCGGCGAGACGCCGCTGATGCTTGCGGTCTTCAAGGGCGACAAGCAGATCTTCGAGGAACTTCTCAAGAAGGGCGCCGACCCCAAGGCGGGCGCGAACTGGACGCCCCTTCACTACGCCGCGACCGAAGGCCGCACCTGGTTCATCGAGCGCCTGCTCAAGGCGGGCGTCAGCCCCAACGTGCAGACCACTTCGGGCGTGACGCCCCTCATCATGGCGGCGAGGAAGCCCTCGCGCGACTCCGTGGTGATGCTCCTCAAGGCCGGCGCCTTCCGCGACTACTGCACCGACAAGGGCGAGTCGCCCGCGGACTTCGCGCGCCGCTCCGGCGACGCGGAGCTCGCCGACTACCTCGCCGTCAAGGCCTGCGCCGTGAAGGGCCGCGCCGGAGGTGCGCCCCGATGACGCTGCACGCCGGATCCTGGAGTGCGGTTCCCCCCGCGACGGCCCTTGAGCTCCTCGCGCCCGCCCGCGACGCCCAAACCGGCATCGCCGCGATCGACCACGGCGCGGACGCCGTCTACATCGGCGGCCCCGCCTTCGGCGCGCGCGCCGCGGCGGGCAATTCGCTCGAAGACATCGCGCGGCTCTGCGACTACGCGCACCGCTACCAAGCGCGGGTCTTCGTCGCGTTGAACACCCTCTTTCGCGACGACGAAATCGACGCCGCCCGGGCGCTCGCCTTCGACGTCGCCCGCGCCGGAGTCGACGTCCTGATCCTGCAGGACATGGGCCTGCTGATGGGCGAGCTCCCCGACGTGGAGCTGCACGCCTCGACCCAGTGCGACATCCGCACGCCCGAGAAGGCGGCGTTCCTCGAATCCGTCGGCTTCTCGCAGCTCGTGCTCGCGCGAGAGCTCTCGCTCGATCAGATCGCGGCCGTCCGGGCGCGGCTCCAGCACGCCCGCATCGAGTTCTTCATTCACGGCGCCCTGTGCGTGAGCTACTCGGGCCAGTGCTGGATGTCCGAGGCCGTGACGAGGCGGTCCGCCAACCGCGGCGAATGCTCGCAGCTCTGCCGCCTCCCCTACGACGTCCTGACGGAGGACGGGCGCATGCTCGCCAAGCGCCGGCACGTTCTTTCGCTCAAGGACAACGACCAGACGGCGAACCTCGAGGCCCTGATCGACGCGGGCGTCTCGTCCTTCAAGATCGAAGGGCGCCTGAAGGGCCTTCCCTACGTGAAGAACGTCACGGCCTGGTACCGCAGGAAGTTGGACGACATCATCGCCCGGCGCCCCGAGCTCTCGCGGACGTCGGACGGAACGAGCACGCTCACCTTCGAGCCTTCGCCCGAGAAGGTCTTCAACCGCGGCAAGACCGAATACTTCATCCACGGGCGCGAATTCGACAAGCCCTACGCCGTGGCCGAGCTCGAGAGCCCCAAGCACATGGGCGACCCCGCGGGGCGGGTGGAGTCGGTCGAGCGCGACCGCATCCTCGTCTCGGCGAAGCCCGGCGTCGCGTTTGCGAACGGCGACGGCCTCACCTACCTCGGCGACGACGAGGAGATCCACGGGCTCGCCGTCAACCGCGCCGAACCCGAAGGCCGGCCGGGATCCGGGCGCTGGGCGCTCTTTCCGGCCGAACCCGTCGCGAAGTTGGAGGGCCTGAGGGCGGGGCTCGAGCTCAAGCGCAACCGCGACCACGCGTTCCTCAGGCTCATGGAAGGGAGGACCGCCGAGCGCCGCATCCCCGTGGACCTCGTCTTCACGAACCACGAGGACGGACTCGACCTGGTGATCTCGGACGGAGAACACTGCGCGAGCGCGTGCGTGTCGCTCGACCTCTCCGCCCCGTCGGATCCACAGAAGAACATCGCCTCCCTCAGGCAGAACCTCGCGCGCCTGGGCGACACGCCCTTTGCGGCGAGAAGCGTCTGCATCCCCGAAGACCTCGACGTCTTCGTGCCGACGAGCTTCGCCAACAACCTGAGGCGCGCCGCGGTGGAGGACCTCCTCCAAGCCCGCGCCGCGGCCCGCCCGAAGCCCGCACGCGCCCCGTGGGACGATGCGGCTCCCTACCCCGAGCGCATCCTCGGCTTCAAGGCGAACGCCGCCAACCTTCAGACAAAGGCCTTCTACGCCGCCCACGGCGCGCTGGTGACCGCCCCCGCCTTCGAAATCAAGCCCGTCGCCTCGGCCGAACTCATGACCTGCCGCCACTGCGTGCGCGCGGCCCTGAAGCTCTGCCCGAAGATGCTGAAAGCCTTCCCCGAAATCCTTGAGACCACGGAGCGCGCGCTCCTGCGCCCCGAACCCCTCGTTCTCGTCAACTCCGCGGGCGAAAAGTTCCGCGCGGACTTCCACTGCAAGGCCTCGCCCTGCGAGATGACGCTGACGGGACTCACGGACTTCACAAAGCGCGTGAGAAAGCGCACCGATGTGGAGGCCGCGGCGATGAGGGCGGACGGACGCCCCGCTGCGCCGAATGCGGCGAAGGCCGCACAGGGAGCTCATGCACCGCAGACCCGGGCGCCCCGCGGTAGCCGCGCCGGAAGCGAGACGCACCCGACCCGCACGAAGCCGCACGAAGCGCCCGGCAGGAAGCACAATGGGAGCATGATCCACTCGGAGCGCCGTGGGGGCGAAGACCGGGGGCGGAACACCTGGTCCGATCGACCCGACCGGGCAGGCCGTTCCAGTCATTCCGGCCGTTCAAACTCCTCGGGACGCTCCTCCTCCGGACGCGGCCGCGCATGATGAATTCCGACGAAGCTCCTCTTGAACTCCTCGCGCCGAGCACCTCGATGAGCGTGCTCCTCACAGCGCTCGTCAACGCGATGGACCGTCCTACTGCGGACGGCGGCGCCGGCGCGCCGGGTGCAGCGCAGGCGGCCGCCCCGGTCTTCTGGGACGACATTCCCGTGCGGGCGTTCGTGCATGAAGCCGCGCGTCTGCCGCTTCTCAAAGAAGGCTGGAGCTCGGGCGAGATCTCGGACAGCGATCTTTCGGCGGGCGAGATTCTCCACGAGTTCTCATCCACCCTCGAGATCATGTCGAGCGAGGACCTCGACGAGCACTTCCGGCTTCTCGTCGAAGGAGCGGGTGCCGCCGCGGATTTCAAGCGCGTGCAGGACGCGAGATGCCTCAAGGACCTCCTGAAGAACGACACGGCCCTGGGGTGGAGCGGCTTTGACGTGGTGACCCACGACAAAACGCTCGCGGCGCGCATGGAGCGCCTGCGCATGACCGCGGACTTCTTCCGCGGGCGCCTCGACTGGACGGCGCTCCGCGGCTGGGACCTGCTGCAGGGCGCGGCTTTCGTCGCCAAGGCCGAGGCCAGCGACTCAGCCGCGGCCGACGATGTGGCGCGCATGGAATCGCGCATCGCGGGCGAGCTGCTGCTGCGCTGCGCCTCCTGGCAGGATCTGCGCCGCTCGTGGATCCTCGGCGAATTCTGGAAGGGAGTGGCGATGAGCGAGAAGGCTGCGGCCGAGGCGCTCCTGCAGGCGGCGAAGACGACCGCGACGCTCCTTTCCGTCAAGAAGCCGCAAGGGGCCTGGACCGCCTTCCCCTGGCCCGTCGTGAAGGCCGACGAAGACGCGCCCGAGGTCTACTGACGCCCTTCCGTCCTGCTGCGGCTCAAGAGAAACGCCCGCTTCTCCTCAATCGGAAAAACGGGCGTCTTCGTCTGCAGCAGCGACAAGGCTACTTGCCGGCCGCGGAGGCCGCGCGCGACTCAAGCATCCGGAGCGTCTGCTCGGCCTGCATGTAGTCCGGGCTGTCGGGCGGCATGCGCTCGAGCATCATGCGGGTGAGGTCGCGCGCACGCGCCCAGTCTTCGGCGGCCACGGCCCCCATGAGCGCGAGCTGCTCGGCCCGCGGGTCGCCGGGCTTCTGCGCGAGCGCCTCCTGAAGGGCCTTGTTGGCGTCGGCGAAGAACTGCGGATCGCGGGCCGTCAGGGCCGCCGCGCCGTATTCGAGCGACACGTCGGGGTCGCGGGCGATCTTGGGCGACGATTCGCGGGCGTTCCGGTAGGCTTCGGCCGCCCCGCGGAAGTCCCCGGAGTCGATGCGGCGGTGGGCGAGAAGCACCCACGCGCGGCCGTCCTTCGGGGAGCTCTTCAGGTAGTCCTCGATGGATTCGGCGGAAGCCGTGCCCTGGAGGACCTTCTGCGCCTGCGCGAGGCCGAGCATCTCCGGAGCGCCCAGGAACGCGTAGGAGCCGATTGAAATCGTGCAGATGAGCGCCGTGACGAGTGCGGCCAACTGCCCGCGGCTCAAGTTGAGCGGATCGGCCTTGGGCGCGGACTTCTCCTCTTCGTTGAGGGCGGGCTTCTGCTCCTCGAGCACGCGGCGCCTCAGGTCCGTGAGGAGCGCCTCGTAGTGCTCCCGGTCCATGCGGCCCGCGGCGAAGTCTTCGTCGAGCCGCGCCTTCTCGGCGCGCAGCGCCTGGGCGGCGAGGGCCTCGGCCCGGGCGTCGCGCTCGGCTTCCGGCGCGGCCTCCTTCGCGTGCAGGATGGTCGGCAGGAGCGCCGCCACCGCGACGATGAGCATGAGCGCGCAGACGGCGTAGAGGATCCAGGGATTCGACATGAGGCGGACCGGATAAGTGGGGGAAAACGACGAGAGTCTACAGAACGATGGGAGCGCCCGATCTTAACGCGGCCGGCCCGAAGCGCCCCATAGGCCTCTTGGGGGGTGTCGGCGCCGGAAGGGCCGGGAAGACGAAGGGGACGGTCCCGTGGTCGGAATCGTCCCCTTCCTTCCGGTCGGTCCGGGGGTGGGCTCTCCCGTGGGGAGAGCCCGCCCTCATTCCTGCCGGTTACTTCGCGGCGG
>NZ_DAVZJY010000026.1:0-16657 GCF_052272535.1 Sutterella sp.
CTTCGTTTTTAATCCCCCGTCAATCCTCTCGGTTGGAACCATGACCAAGTACGTATTTGTCACCGGCGGCGTTGTGTCCTCTCTCGGCAAGGGCATCGCCGCCGCTTCGCTTGCGGCCATCCTTGAATCGCGCGGCCTCAAGGTCACGATGATCAAGCTCGATCCCTACATCAACGTGGACCCGGGCACGATGTCGCCCTTCCAGCACGGCGAAGTCTTCGTGACGGAGGATGGCGCCGAGACCGACCTCGACCTCGGCCACTACGAGCGCTTCATCTCGACGAAGATGCACAAGCCCAACAACTTCACGTCGGGCCAGATCTACGAGAGCGTGCTGCGCAAGGAGCGCCGCGGCGAATACCTCGGCAAGACCGTGCAGGTGATTCCGCACATCACCAACGAGATTCAGGAGTTCATCGCCCGCGGCGCGGCCTCCACCTGGGACGGCAAGCCCGACGTCTGCGTCGTTGAGATCGGCGGCACGGTGGGCGACATCGAGTCGCTTCCCTTCGTCGAAGCCGTGCGCCAGATGTCCTTCCGCGTCGGCCGCAACAACACCTGCTTCATCCACCTCACGCTCTGCCCGTGGATCGCCTCGGCGGGCGAACTCAAGACCAAGCCCACGCAGCACTCCGTGCAGCGCCTGCGCGAAGAAGGCGTCTATCCGGACATCCTCCTCTGCCGCGCCGAGCGCATGGTTCCCGAAGGCGAGCGCGCGAAGATCTCGCTCTTCGCCAACGTGCCGATGGACTGCGTGATCAGCGTCGCCGACGCCTCGACCATCTATGAAGTGCCGCTCATGCTCCATGCGCAGCACCTCGACGAGCTCGTCTGCAAGAAGCTCGGCCTCGAGACGAAGCCCGCCGACCTCTCGGCCTGGCAGAACATCGTCGATCGCCTCAAGAACCCGCAGCACACCGTGACGATCGGCATGGTGGGCAAGTACGTCGACTACGCCGACAGCTACAAGTCGCTCAACGAAGCGCTCACGCACGCGGGCATCCACACCCACACCAAGGTCGTCACGAAGTTCATCGACTCCACGAAGATCGAGGAGGAGGGGACGGCGCAGCTCGAAGGCCTCGACGGCATCCTCGTTCCGGGCGGCTTCGGCAAGCGCGGCACCGAGGGCATGATCAAGGCGATCGAATACGCCCGCGTCAACAAGATTCCGTTCCTCGGCATCTGCCTCGGCATGCAGTGCGCGGTGATCGAATTCGCGCGCCACGTCTGCGGGCTCGGCGGCGCCAACTCGACCGAACTCGATCCGGACACGCCGCACCCGGTCGTCGCACTCCTCACGGAGTGGAAGGACCGCTCGGGCCACGTGCAGCACCGCGACGAATCCTCCGACCTCGGCGGCACGATGCGTCTCGGCCGTCAGGAGGTTCCGGTCGCGCCCAACACGCTCGGCCACAAGATCTACGGCGACGTCGTCGCCGAACGTCACCGCCACCGCTACGAGGTGAACAACTCCTACGTCGCGCAGTTCGAGGAGAAGGGCATGGTGATCTCGGCGAAGACCCCGGGCGAGCACCTCCCCGAAATGATGGAGCTCCCGGATCATCCGTTCTTCTTCGCCGTTCAGTTCCATCCGGAATTCACGTCGAACCCGCGCTTTGGTCATCCGCTCTTCAAGGCCTACATCGAGGCGGCCGTGAAGCACCACGAGGCCGAAGAGGCCGACGCCTGATCGAACAGTCAACCTGACAGTCACCGGCCGGAGGCTTCACCACCCCCGGCCGGTTCATAAAGCAACCACCCCCGTTTCTGGAGGCTCGTCTTGCAGCTTTGTGGTTATGAGGTCGGCGCGCGCCGGCCGTTCTTCCTGATCGCCGGTCCCTGCGTCATCGAGGGCGAGGAGATGGCGATCGACATCGCCGGCCGGATGAAGGAGATCACCGGCGAACTCGGCATCCCCTACATCTTCAAGGCGAGCTACGACAAGGCGAACCGCACGTCCGGGAAGAGCTTCCGCGGACTCGGCATCGAGCGCGGGCTCGAGATTCTGCGCAAGGTCCGCGAGACCGTGGGCGTACCGGTCCTCACCGACGTGCACACGGCCGACGAGGTCCCCGAGGTCGCCGCCTCCGTGGACGTGCTCCAGACCCCGGCCTTCCTCTGCCGCCAGACCGACTTCATCCGCGCCTGCGCGCAGTCCGGGCGCCCGGTGAACATCAAGAAGGGCCAGTTCCTCGCCCCGGGCGACATGGTGAACGTGATCGACAAGGCGCGCGCCGCCGCCCTTGAGGCCGGGCTCGACCCGGACCGCTTCATGTGCTGCGAGCGCGGCGCGAGCTTCGGCTACGGCAACCTCGTCTCCGACATGCGCGGTCTCGCGATCATGCGCGCCACGGGCGCGCCCGTCGTGATGGACGCGACGCACTCCGTGCAGCTCCCCGGCGGCAACGGCACGAACTCGGGCGGCCAGCGCCAGTTCGTTCCGGTGCTCGCGCGCGCCGCGTGCGCCGTGGGCGTCGCGGGCTTCTTCATGGAGACGCACCCGGATCCGGCGCACGCCCTCTCGGACGGCCCCAACGCCGTGCCGCTCGAGCGCATGCGCGACCTTCTCTGCGAACTCGTCGAGATCGACCGCCTCGTAAAGGCGCGTCCGTACCTCGAAGAGGACTTCGTCTGATTTCTCCCCGGCGGATGCGGGAGGTGCGGCGGGTCTCTTCGAGCCGCCGCGGTCTGCGCCGCCATCAACCCAATAGAGGTTTCTAGCAATGAGCGCCATTATCGATGTGATCGGCCGCGAGGTTCTTGACAGCCGCGGCAACCCGACCGTTGAAGCCGAGGTGTGGCTCGAGAGCGGCTGCATCGCCACCGCCGCCGTGCCTTCGGGCGCCTCGACGGGCGTGCGTGAGGCGATCGAGCTGCGCGACGGCGACGCCGAACGCTACGGCGGCAAGGGCGTCCTCAAGGCCGCGGGCAACGTCTCGGGCGAGATCGCCGACGCCGTGATCGGGCTTGAAGCGTCCGATCAGGAGTTCATCGACCGCCTGATGATCGATCTCGACGGCACGGAGAACAAGAGCCGCCTCGGCGCCAACGCGATCCTCGCCGTCTCGATGGCGGTCGCGCGCGCGGCCGCTCAGGAAACGGGCCTGCCGCTCTACCGCTACTTCGGCGGCACGGGCGCCGTGACGCTCCCCGTCCCGATGATGAACGTCATCAACGGCGGCGCCCACGCGAACAACAACCTCGACCTGCAGGAGTTCATGATCGTCCCGGTCGGGGCCGAGAGCTTCCGCGAAGCGCTGCGCTGCGGCGCCGAGACCTTCCACGCCCTCAAGAAGATCGTCAACGGCCGCGGCCTCTCTACGGCCGTGGGCGACGAGGGTGGCTTCGCCCCGGTGATCGGCTCGCATGAAGAGGCCCTCAACCTCATCCTCGACGCCATCAGCGCCGCGGGGTACGAACCGGGCCGCGACGTCTGCCTCGCGCTCGACTGCGCCTCGTCGGAGTTCTTCGAGGACGGCCGCTACGTGATGAAGAAGTCCACGGGCGACGCGCTCACGCAGGAAGACTGGATCGGCGTCCTCGCCGACTGGTGCCGTCGCTATCCGATCATCTCGATCGAAGACGGCATGGCCGAGGGCGACTGGGAGGGCTGGGCGAAGCTCACCGCGGCGCTCGGCAACCAGGTGCAGCTCGTGGGCGACGACCTCTTCGTCACCAACCCGAAGATCCTGCGCGAGGGCATCGAGCGCGGCGTCGCGAACTCGATCCTCGTCAAGGTGAACCAGATCGGCACCCTGTCGGAGACCTTCGAGGCGGTGAACCTCGCGAAGTCGAACGCCTACACCGCCGTCATCTCGCACCGCTCGGGCGAGACGGAGGACAGCACGATCGCCGACATCGCCGTGGGCCTCAACGCCGGCCAGATCAAGACCGGCTCGATGAGCCGCTCGGACCGCATGGCGAAGTACAACCAGCTGCTGCGCATCGAGGAGCACCTCGAAGGCGTCGCCTACTACCCGGGCCGCCGCGCCTTCCGCGCGCTGCGCGGTTGATCCGGCTCCCGCAGGGGAGGATGAACCCGGGGCCCGCCTTGGTTTAAGCTTCCCCTCCGGGTCGAAGAACGGGCGTCCAGAGCAGAAGGAGCACGCTTCCTTCCGCGCCGGGCGCCCGTCTTCATTTCCGCCGCACTCCTTCCTCCCAGGCCTTCCGCATGGTCCGCTTCTTCATCCTCATCCTCATCGTCGGCCTCACTTTCGCGCAGTATCAGCTCTGGGCGGGACGCGCGAGCTGGCAGCGGCTCCATGAGCTCGAGGAGTCGCTGCGCGTGCAGAAGGCGGAGAACGAGCAGCTGCGGCGCACGAACGGAGAGCTCGAGGCCGAGTACGCCTCGCTCGTCTCCAACCAGGACGCGATCGAGGAGCGCGCGCGGCGCGACCTCAACATGATCCGCCCGAACGAAGTCCTCTTCCGGCTCGAAACGACCGAGGAGGCCGCGAAGAAGACCGATACGGTTGAGTCGATGCCCAACGTCGACGCCCCCGTGATCAAGGCGGGCGCGAAGCCCACGTTTGAAGCGAAGAAATCCGACCTCTACCACGCGCCCAAGAACCAGTGGGCGCCCAAGGCCCGCGACCGCCGCCAGTGATTCCGCAGGCGTCCGGACAAAAGAAGAGGCCGCCCGGGCGGCCAGGCGTCCGGACGGCCTTCTCTGCAGAGTGAAGTTCGAGCGTCAGGCTTGGTGCGGGCCTTCGGCGTGCGTGAAGAGCGCCTTCACGTCGAGCGCGTCGTAGTGCTTCGCGGCGCCGCAGAAGCGGCAGCGGATGTCGATGCCGCCCTGTTCCTTCACGACCTCCTCGGCCTCCTTTTCGCCGAGCGAGCGCACGATGTCGTCGAAGCGCGCGGGCGAGCACGAGCACGCGAACTTCGGGGCCGCCTCGAAGGTCACGAGGGGCGACTCCTCCCAGAAGAGGCGGCGGTTGATCTCTTCGGGGGCGAGCGTGAGGAGCTCCTCGCTCTTCACGGTGTCGGCGAACATGCGCACGCGCTTCCAGCCTTCGGGGTCGTAGTCCTTCGGGAGCCGGCCGCCTTCGTCCGGGAGCTTCTGCAGCAGGATGCCGCCCGCGGCGCGCTCGTCCGCGGCGAGCGCGAGCTTCGTCTCGACCTGCTCGGAGCGCTCGAAGTAGCCCTCGAGCGCCTCGGCGAAGGTCTTCCCCTCGAGCGGCACCACGCCCTGATAGGGCTGCTCCTCGGCCGGGCGGTTGGCGCGGTCGAGGATGAGCGCGGCGCGGCCGCGGCCGTTGACGTTGACGAGGGTCTTCAGGTCGGCGTTCGGGTCGATTTCGCCCGCGTCGGAGCGCAGCTCCACCATCACGCGGAAGGTGAACCCGGTGCGCACTTCGGCGAGTGCGCGGCGGATCGGGCCGTCGCCCTCAATCTGCAGCGCCACGGCGCCGTCGAACTGCAGGGCGCCGGCGATGAGGAGCGCCGCGCAGGCGAGTTCGCCCGCAAAGCGCCGAGCGGCGAGGGGCAGATTCTGGTTCTTCACGGCCCTCTCGAGCTCGTCGCCCAAGACGACGGTCTCGCCGCGCACGTTCGCGCGCTCAAAGAGGAGCTTCTGCAGTGCATCCATTTGAAAGTCTCCGGGTGGGTTGTTCTTCAGGAGCGCGATTCTAGCCGGCCGGGCGCCCGGTAAACTTCTCCTTCCGCAACCGATTGTATTTCTGAGGAACCTTTCCGCCATGGCCGTGGATCTGCACATGCATTCGAACTTCTCCGACGGCGCGCTTTCGCCCGAGGAACTGACGGCGGTCTGCGCGAAGAACGGCGTGACGCTCATGAGCCTCACGGACCACGACACGATGGCCGGGATTGAGCGCGCGGCGGCCGCAGCGCACGACTACCGCATTCCCTTCATCCCGGGGATCGAGATCTCCACCCTCTGGGGCGGCACGGGTATTCACGTCGTCGGGCTCGGCCTCAATCCGAAGAGCCCGGGCGTCGCGCGTTTTCTCGCCGACAACGCGGGCAAGCGCGAGCAGCGCGGCCGCATGATGGACGAGAACCTCGCGAAGGTCGGCATTCACGGCGCTCTTGAAGGCGCCTCGAAGTTCGCCGAACACCCCTCCTCGCTCTCGCGCACGCACTTCGCGCTCTGGCTCCTTGAGGCGGGGCACGTGAAGACCTACCAGGAGGCCTTCGACCGCTATCTGCGCCCCGGGCGCCCGGGCTACGCGAGGATCAAGTGGCCTTCGACCGTCGAGGCCGTGCGCTTCATCGTCTCCGAGGGCGGCACGGCCGTGCTCGCGCACCCCGGGCGCTACGAATTCCAGGAGGCCTGGATGTGCGGCGCGCTGCTCGAGGACTTCCAGAAGGCGGGCGGCGAGGCGATCGAGGTGACCTCGGGCTCACAGTCGCGCGCGACCGACATCATCTTCGCGCAGAAGGCGCGCGAGATGGGGTTCCTCGCGAGCACCGGCTCGGACTGGCATTCGCCGCGCTCGCCGCGGCCCGGCCCCGGCCTGCAGCCGCCGATTCCGCGGGACCTCACGCCCGTCTGGGCGAAGTTCGGGTATCCGGCCGACATGGGCTGACGGCGCCACTCCTCAGGCATGAGAAAGGCCGCCCGGCGCAGTGCGCCCGGACGGCCTTCGCGTCTGTGAGCCGCCCTCCCGGCCGGGCCGGGAGGATGAGGAGGCGCGAGCCTTAGAAGCGGTCGAGACCCTCTTCCTTCAGCTGATCCATCTCCTCGAGGTTCACCTTGCGGTTGCGTCGGCGCAGACGGAAGCCGCGGCGGCGGCGGGACTCTTCGGGCTCGAGGTCGATCGGTTCGCCGTGCGAGGGCGAGCGGGCGCCGAACTCGGGCACGTCGCCCGTGAGGAACTTGCCTTCATAGTCCTTGAGCGCCTTGGCGACGAGGCCCGAGAGCGCGAGGAGCGCGATCACGTTCGGGAGCACCATGATGCCGTTGAAGAAGTCGGCGAGCTCCCAGACGAGACCCACGTGGAGGAACGAGCCGAGCATGAGGAAGCAGAGCACGAGCACGCGGTAGCTCGGCACCCAGCGCAGGCCGAAGAGGTACTTGACGTTCTGTTCGCCGAAGAAGTACCAGCCGATGATCGTCGTGAGGGCGAAGAAGAAGAGGCACAGGGCGACGAAGCCCGGGCCGATGGCGCCGAGACCCGACGTGAAGGCCTTCTGCGTGAGGGCGATGCCGGTGGTCGAACCGTCGACCGAACCCGTCACGAGGATCACGAGGGCCGTGAGGTTGAGCACGATGAAGGTGTCGAAAAAGAGGCCGACGTAGGCGACGAGACCCTGCTGGCAGGGGTGCTCGACGTTGGCGAGCGCGTGGGCGTGCGGCGTCGAGCCCATGCCCGCTTCATTGGAGAAGAGCCCGCGGGCGACGCCGTAGCGGATCGCCTCCTTGATGCTCGCGCCGATGATGCCGCCCGTCGCGGCGCTCGGGTCGAAGGCGCCCACGAAGATCGACTTGAAGGCCGGCAGGATCATGTCCCAGTTGGCGAAGATGATCGTGAAGGAGCCGACGGCGTAGATGAGCGCCATGAAGGGGACCATCTTCTCGGCGAAGCTCGCGATGCGGCGCACGCCGCCGATGAAGATGAAGCCGGCGATCATGAAGACGAAGATGCCGGTGGCCCACTGCGGAACGTCGAAGGCCGTGTAGATCGAGTCGGCGATGGAGTTGGCCTGCACCATGTTGCCGATGAAGCCGAGCGCGATGATGATCGTGAAGGCGAAGAAGGCCGCGAGGGGCTTGTTCTTCAAGCCGCGGCTGATGTAGAAGGCCGGGCCGCCCATGATCTGGCCGTGCGCGTCGCGGGTGCGGTAGAGCTGGCTGAGAACGGCCTCCGCGAAGATCGTCGCCATGCCGAAGAAGGCGGCGAGCCACATCCAGAAGACGGCGCCCGGGCCGCCCATCGCGATCGCGGTGGCGACGCCGGCGAGGTTGCCGGTGCCCACCTGCGCAGAGATCGCAGTGGCGAGCGACTGGAACGAGGACATGCCGTTCTTGCCCGCGTGGCTGCCGAAGAGCGTGAAGCCGCCGAAGACCTGTCGGAAGGCGTCGCCGAAGCGGCGGATCTGGATGAAGCGCAGTTTGATGGTGAGGTAGATGCCCGTGCCGACGAGAAGCGGTATCAGGCAGTACATGCCCCAGAGCAGGCTGTTAACACTCTGGACAAGTTGAGTCAGGGCGTCCATTTCCATGGAACGAATCCTCCGTTTGTAGTTTTTACGTGCGTATGTCGGCTCCGCCTCAAAAAAGCGAAGAACGCCCTGGAGGAGGTCTCCGGACGCTTCGGCGGGCCTGCTTCTTCTAATAAATTGAGCAGTGTTCCGGCCCTCGCGTCGCGAGACGATCTGATGTGTGCAAAAGGAACATCAGATGTGCAAGACCGGAACGCAATTCTATAGGAGGAGTAAAAAATTTTTGAGAAAGGGCAGTCCCGCCTATTGGCTACGATGATCTGCCTAATCTCCTGATTTTGAAGGAAAAGACGAAATCAATCCGGGAGCGTCGGCGCACCGGCTGCGGTGCGTCGTCGAGACGGGACGAAGAGGCGTCCGCCTCACGGCGCGCAGTGCACGAGGGACCGCTATCATGACGGGTTTGAGCAACCACCTCCACCCAACCGGTTCTTCCGCCATGGCTCCCCGCATCATCCGCATTCTCATCTGGGTCGCGCTCATCGCCTGCGGCTTCTGGATTCTCAACGCCGTCGTGAGCATGATCTGGTTCGCGCTGCGCTGATCCTGCGCCTTCTTTCGGGGAGCCTTCGGGGAGCCCCGGGCTTCGGGGAGCCCCGGGCCTCAGGCGCTGCCGGGCTCCGTCCGCCGGGAGGGCGGAATCCTTTTCCTCGGGCTTCGGCGGCCACGCTTCGGGCACGAGCACCTTGACGCCCGACTCCCGGAGCTTCTTCGCGGCCTTCGTGAGGAGGCGGTCGCGCGTGAAGAGAATCGACGCGCCCGCGGCCCGCGTGAGCGCGAGGAACTTCTGATCCTCCGGGTCGCGGCAGCGCACGCATCGGGCTTCGAGCTCCCCGGCCGCTGCGGCGAGCGCCTCGGGCGTACACCAGCGCGCGCCCGCAGTTGCTCTTTCGAGCACGGCGAGGACGTCGCCATCCTGCGCCCCGAAGGCCGGGCGCGAGAGGACGCCCGCCAATTCCATCAGCGAATCCTCCGAGAGCGCCGCGACGAGGTCGCCCTCGCGGAGCGCCCGCTCGAGGGGCGCCGCCTTGGGGTCGCGCCAGTGGAGGCACTCCATCCAGACGTGCGTGTCGAGCACGACCGCCGCCCGCCCGTCGTTGGAGGGGGCGGTGCGCGCGAGCCCTTCGCGGGCGAGGCGCTTCACGGCGGCGTGGAGAGCGGCGGGAAACATGAGCGGGCGGGATCCAAATGAAAGAAAAGCGGGGCGCGCTTCCAGGGAAGGAAACTGCGTCCCGCCTCTCGTGCCGGGAGCTGCTGGAAGTTACTTCAGCAGCGCGGCGACGTGGTCGCGTTCGGCCTCAAGCTCGGCGATCGACTTCGCCATCTTTGCGCGGATGAAGTCGGAGAGCTCGAGCCCCTCGACGATCTTCCAGCGGCCGTTTTCGGTCGTGCAGGGGAAGCCGAAGACGAGGCCTTCGGGAACGCCGTAGGAGCCGTCGGACGGCACGCCCATCGTCACCCAACGGCCGTTGGAGCCGAGGGTCCAGTCGCGGATGTGGTCCACCGCAGCCGAGGCGGCCGAAGCCGCGGAGCTCGCACCACGCGCCTCGATAATCGCCGAGCCGCGCTTCGCGACGGTCGGGATGAGCGTCTCTTCGTACCAGGCGCGGTCGATGCCTTCGAGGGCGGGACGGCCCTTGAGGAGCGCGTGCTCGAGGTCCGGAACCATCGCGGGCGAGTGGTTGCCCCAGACGGCGGCGTGCGTGACGTCGTTCACCGAGGTGCCGGTCTTGCCGGCGAGCTGCGCCATCAGGCGGTTCTGGTCGAGGCGCAGCATCGAGCTGAAGCACTCGGGCGAGAGCGACGGAGCGCTCTTCATCGCGATCCAGGCGTTCGTGTTGCAGGGATTGCCGACGACGATCACCTTGACGTCGCGCTTGGCGGCGACGTCGAGCGCACGGCCCTGTTCAACGAAGATCGCGGCGTTGGCGTTCAGAAGGTCGGCGCGCTCCATGCCCTTGGAACGGGGACGGGCGCCCACGAGCATCGCGACGTCGGCGTCGCGGAACGCAACCGTCGGGTCGGCCGAGTTGACGACGTCGGCGAGCAGCGGGAAGGCGCAGTCGTCAAGCTCCATCATCACGCCCTTCACGGCCTTCTGGCTCTCGGGGTTCGCGCGCTCGAGGAGCTGCAGAATGACGGGCTGATCCGGCCCGAACATGTCGCCTGCGGCGATGCGGAAGAGAAGAGAGTAGCCGATGTGGCCGGCGGGGCCGGTCACTGCAACGCGGATGGGTGTCTTCATTAGGATCTTCTTAAAGTAGTCGCTTCAGGAGGCGTCCGCCTCCGTGAAATTGCCCGGAATTCTAGCAAAGCGCTCCTCTTGTGAACATTCCCGCCGCACGCATTGGGTGCGGCGGATAGCGCGCTTCGAATTCCCGGCATAGTCCCGGCGTTCTAACCCGATGGAACTACCTTTCGGCGGGGAAAACATTTTGTTTCCGATTGACGAGGTCAGGTATTGATTGATCGACGTCGAACGATTTTTACTTTGCTATCGTGACCGTCAGATTATTCATCGCCGCTCCGGGCGGCTGAACAAAAACGGAGAACAACATGGAACGCAACGCCTTTCTTCGCATTGCCCAGGACCGCTACACCACGAAGCACTACAACGGCCGCGTGATCCCGCGCGAGCAATTCGAGACGCTCATGGAGATCCTGCGCCTCGCGCCCACTTCGGTGAACGCTCAAGCCTGGCACTTCTTCACGGCCCACACCCAGGAGGCCCGCGAGAAGCTCCTGCCGGCCTTCCCGGAATTCAACCACGCCCGCATCTCCCGCGCGAGCGACGTCGTGGTCTTCACGGTCCCGACGAAGCTCACGGACGCGCACTTCGAGCGCGTGCTTGAGAAGGAGGCCGCCGACGGGCGCTTCCCGAACGACGAGATCCGCAAGCAGCAGGATCAGGGCCGCCGCTACTTCGCCGGCCTTCACATGAAGAACGAGAAGGACCTCGTCGCCTGGGAGACGCACCAGGCCTACATCGGCCTCGGCACGGTGGTCTACGCCGCGGCGGGCATGGGCATCGATTCGACCTGCCTCGAGGGCCTCGACTACGCGAAGATGGACGAAATCCTCGGCCTCAAGGGAAAGGGCCTTACGACCGCGGTCGTGGTGAGCTTCGGCTACCGCGCCCCCAACGACGGCAACGCCTCGCGTCCGAAGTCCCGCCTCAGGACGGAGGAGCTCTTCACGTCGCTTGACTAAAGCCTCCCTCCCGCCCCTGGCGGGTGAGAAAGGGCCGCCCGGTGCGGTCGGAGCGCTCAGTCGCCCGTCCGTCTCTGCGGCCCTTTGTCTTTCTGTGCCACTGCGGAAAACGGGCGCGGCCGCTAGGATGGGTGGAAAGGCCCGTTTCTCTTCCGAAGGAGTCCCCTCATGAATCCCATCCTTGAAGCCGCCCGCAGGCGCTACACCGCGAAGCACTACGACGCGAAGAAGCCCTTGACCGACGAAGAGCTTCACGATCTTCTCGAAATCCTGCGCCTCGCGCCCTCGTCGCTGAACATCCAGCCCTGGCACTTCTACGTCGCCCGGACGCCCGAAGCCCGCGCGCGGCTCATGCCCGCGGTGAAGGACTTCAACCTCGAGCGCGTGAGGGAGGCGCCGGTGATCATCGTCTTCGCCGTCGAGCGCGACCTCGCCGCGCGGTTGGACGAGATCAACGCGCAGGAGACGAAGGACGGGCGCTTCGACGCCGCCGCCGTCGCCTCCGGATTCGACAAGGTCGTGAAGGAGGTGCGCAAGGGCGGCGTGGCCGCCTACTGCGCGGGTCCGGACAAGGGCGCGGTGTGGGCGGCCGAGCAGGCGCACATCGCGCTGGGGTTCCTCCTTCTCGCGGCGGGCGCCATGGGCGTGGACGCCACGACCCTTGGAGGCATGTGGTTCGACAAATTGGACGAGATCCTCGAACTGCCCGCCGCAGGCCGTCACGCCGTGATGGCCTGCGCCCTCGGGCACCGGGCTCTTGACGACTCGAACGCCGTGCGCCCGAAGTCGCGCCTTCCCTTCGAGGAGGTCGTCACCTTCCTCTGACGCGTCTGCGCCTCCTGCACGCCTTCAACCCCTCCGGGGCCGCGGGCGGGCGTGGAAGCGCTCCGCCCCGGGTTGCTAAACTCTCCGCCCGACCCTTCCGCCACCCGACTTCCTCTTCCGCTCCATGACCCACACGACCTCCATTCAACGCGCGGCCGCCGCGCTCGCCTGCGGTCTTCTTCTCGTCTGCGGGTCCGCCGCGTGCGCCGCGGAGGACGCCCTCGACGTGAAGGCGGCCGAGGCGGAGAAGTACCTCGCCGACACGTCGTTCTATGAGCGCTGGAGCGCCGCGGGCGCGATCGATTCGCCCGCGACCGCCTCGAAGGTGAAGAACGCGGCCGAAAAGGAGCTCGAGCGCATCGGGCGCGCGATGAAGGACGTCCAGCAGGTCTGCGTGCGGCGCTTCTTCGTCAACAAGTGCGAAGACGACGCGCGCCGCATCTCCTTTGAGCGGCAGCGCGAGATCCGCCGCGTGATCGTCGCGGCCGACGAGGTGATCCGCGCCGATCGCGTGCGGCGCACCGAGGAGCGCCGTGCGAAGAACGCCGCCCAAGAGCGCGCCGAGCCCGTGCGGATCGCCCCGAAGGCGGTGAAGACCGACCGGTCCGATCCCGTGAAGCTCGCGCCGAAGAGGCCCGGCGACTCGCCGCTGCCGCAGGTGATGCCGCCCGCGAAGGTGCTCGAACCCTCGGCGCCCGCGGGCATCAAGCCCGCGGAGGTGAAGCCCGCGGCCGCGCCCGACCTGATCCCGGGCTCCAAGACCGGTGTTTCGCCCGACGCCGGCCGCAGTGCGCTCGAAAAGGCGAACGAAGACTGGTACGCGCAGAAGCAGCAGGACGCCGCCCGCCGCGCGAAGGCTGCTGAAGAGCGCGCCGAAAAGCGCCGGCTCGACCGCGAGGCGAAGCAGAAGAACTTTGAGAAGAGCCTCGAGGAGCGTAGCGCCGCGCAGCAGCGCTACGAGGAGCGGCAGCAGAACCGCGAAAGCGGCCTCGCGAAGTACTTCTGAGGAAGCGCCGATGCGCCGTCATCCCGAGCTTTTCGACGCTTCGCGCCCCCTCGCGGAGCGCGTCGCCGCCGCCTTCGCCGCGGACGGTCCCCTGGCGCGCGCGACGCCGGGCTTCCGCCCGCGCCCCGGGCAGACCGACTTCGCGCTCGCGGTGGCCGAGGCCGTGGTGACCCACGGGACGCTTCTCGCCGAAGCGGGCACCGGCACGGGCAAGAGCTTCGCCTACCTCATTCCGGCGATCCTCTCGGGGTCGGTCGTGGTGATCTCGACCGCAGGAAAGCCCCTGCAGGACCAGCTCTTTGAAAAGGACATTCCAGCGCTCTGCGCCGCCCTCGGCGTCAACGTCCCCGCGGCGGTCCTGAAGGGGCGCGCGAACTACGTCTGCCTCTTGCGCCTCGAGCGCACGGAGGAGGAGGGGATGCTGCCGCAACGCGACAGCTACCGAAAGCTCCGTGAAATCAAGCGCTTCGCCTCCGTCTCGGCGACGGGCGACCGGGCGGAGCTCCCGACCGTCCCGGAGGACGATCCCCTCTGGCCCCTCGTGACGAGCACGCGCGAAAACTGCCTCGGCAAGGACAAGTGCCCGCACTGGCAGGAGTGCTTCGTGCGCGCCGCACGCGAAAAGGCGATGCAGAGCCAGATCGTTGTCGTCAACCACCACCTCTACCTCTCCTCGCTCGCGCTCAAGAACGCCGCGGGCGGACAGATCGACGGCATGCTCCCGCAGGCGAACCTCACGGTCTTCGACGAGGCGCATCAGCTCCCCGCCATCGCGACCGACTTCTTCGGGACGTTCTTCAGCACCTGGCAGATCGACCAGATCAGCACCGAGGCGCGCTACCTCGGCATGAACCATGCCCGCGACGGCGCGGACTGGGACAAGCTCTCGCACGCCGCCTTCAAGGCGATCGCGGACTTCCGGATCGCCGCGCAGACGCTCGGCCTCAAGGAGGGCGACCGCCGGGCGGTGAAGACGATCGAGGGGTTCCACACCCTCGCCGAACCCTTCGGCGTGATGCTCCAGGCCTTCGGCGGCGTCGTGCGGGCGCTCGAAGCCAACAAGGGCCGCAACGACGAGTTGGACGCCCTGCTCGTCTACGCCGGGGAGGTGGACCGCGAAATGGCCGGCTGGGAGTCGATCTTCCGGCAGCTCAGAAAGGAGGCCGAAGGCGGGGAGGCCGAGGACGCCGAAGCGGGCGCGGCGGCCGAGAAGCTCGAAGCGTCTGCAGCGTCCGAAAAGCCTGAAAAGCCCGGCGTCGCCCCGATCGACGACTTCGCCCTGCGTCGGCAGGGCGGGAGCGTGCAGTGGGTGTCAGTGTCCGCTTCGGGGCTTCGCTTCAACAACACGCCCCTCTCCTTCGCGAAGGAGTTCAGCGAGATGCGCGGCGCCGAAGGCGGCGCCTGGGTCTTCACGTCGGCGACGCTCTCCGCGGCCGGCGACTTCTCGCACTTCTGCGCCGAGACGGGGATTGCGGACCCGAAGGCCCTTACCTGGGAGAGTCCCTTCAACTACTGGGAGCAGGGGTGCTTCTACCTTCCGAAGCTCCCCGCGCCCGTCAACACGCTCGAGCACGCCTCGCGCGTCGTCGAGGCCGCCTGGCCTCTCGTCGAGGCTGCGGGCGGGCGGACGTTCTTCCTCTGCACGTCCCTCGCCGCCGTGGCGCGGGTCGCCGAAGAGCTCGAGGTGAAGCTCGACTACGCCGGGCGCCCGTATCCGCTTCTCGTGCAGGGGCAGATGCCCAAGGCCGCGCTCATCAGCGAATTCCGCCGGCACGGCAACGCCATCCTCGTCGGTTCAATGAGCTTCTGGGAGGGCGTGGACGTGCGCGGCGACGCGCTCTCGCTCGTCGTGATCGACAAGCTGCCCTTCTCGCCCCCGGACGAGCCCGTCTATGCGGCGCGCTCCGAGGCGATCCGCCGTCGGGGCGGCAACCCCTTTGCGCTGCAGGCGCTCCCTGAGGCGATCATCTCGCTCAAGCAGGGTGCGGGGCGCCTCATCCGCTCGGAAACCGACCGCGGCGTCTTCATGCTCTGCGACGCGCGCGTCGCGGAGAAGTCCTACGGCCGCAAGGTGATGCAGAGCCTGCCGGACTTCTACCGCACGCGCAGCCTCGAGAAGGCCCGGCAGTTCTTCCTCGACCCGAAGGCCTGGCACGAAGCGCTCTACGTGAAGCCCTAGCGCCTCAGGCGCGCTCGAACACCCCGACCACCTCGAGGTGCATCGCGCCGGGGAACATGTCCACCGGCGTCACCGAACGCAGCGTCATGCCCCGAGCGCAGAGCACCCGCGCGTCGCGCGCGAAGCTCTTCGGATTGCAGGAGACGTAGGCGAGGCGCCTCGCGCCCGAGGCCGCGAGAAGCTGCGCCAGCGACTCCGCCGCTCCGCCCGCGAGTCCCTGGTACGCGGGGTCCGCGATCACGACGGTGGGCCGCCAGCCGTCGGGCAGGCCCGACGCGAGGAGCTTCTCCACGGGGGCGGCGGTGAAGCGGGCGTTTTCGAGGCCGTTCACGCGGGCGTTTTCGCGCGCGCAGGCGATCGACGCCTCGACCCGCTCGACGCCGAAGGCTTCGCGGGCGCGCCGCGCCGCGAGAAGCGTGAGGGTGCCCACGCCGCAGTAGAGGTCGAGCACGCGGTCCTCCGGGGCGACTTCCAGTGCGTCGAGCGCCGTCCGGTAGAGGACGGGCGTCTGCGGGGTGTTCACCTGGAGAAAGGTCTGCGCGCCCACTTCGAAGGAGAGGCCCATCCAGTCCGCGCGGATCGTCGCGCGCCCGTCGACGACGCGCGTTGCGTCCGGCGCAAAGGAGAGCACGGCGCTCCCCGGAGCCTCGTGGAGGTTGATGAGAAGCGAGGTGAGGTCGTGGGGGCGGAGCGCCGCGCGCACGCGCTCGAAGAGCGCCTCCGCGGCCCGGGGATCTGCGGGAAGCCGGCGCATCACGAGCGCGGCGAGGCGCTCGCCCGTGCCGGGCGCCTCACGCAGCAGCAGCGCCCGGAGCGCTCCCGCGTCGTCCGCTTCGCGCCAGGGTGAGAGGTCGGCGTCGAGGAGCAGCGGCGCCAAGCTGCGCGCGGCCTCACCCATCCAGACGGGCGTCTGGGGGCAGGATTCGGCGGCGACGAGCTCCTGACTTCTTGCACGGTAGTAGCCGAAGTGCGGTTCGCCCCCGATGAGGCCGGGGTAGAGGACCGCCTTGTTGCGCCAGCCCGTGCGCCGATCCCCGGGGTGTCCGATGGGGGCGCGGACGAGCGTCGCCGGGAAGCCCGCTTCGACGAGGGGCTTCACGACGAGCGTCTGGGTCTTGAGGGCGAGCTCGCGCGCGTAGGCGAGCCGCCCCGCGGGACAGCCGCCGCACTCGCCCGCGAGCGGGCAGCGCGCGGGGTCGAGGTCGGGCGAAGGTTCGAGCTCCGTGAAGCCTGCGGCGAGCCCGCGC
>NZ_DAVZJY010000027.1:0-16302 GCF_052272535.1 Sutterella sp.
GCGCCTCGTCGAGCTCTGCGGTCCGGGCGTGCCGCTCGTCGCCATGGGGCACCTCTTCGTGACGGGCTCCAAGGTGGGGCCCGAACCCGCCCGCGAGGGCGACGCCGCCGCCGCGGATGCGGCGGGTGCAGCCTCCGACGGCGGCGTCTACGTCGGGTCGCTGAGGAACGTCTCGGCCTCGGTCTTCGGGAGCGGCTGGGCCTACGTCGCCCTCGGGCACATTCACAAGGCGCAGCGCGTGAAGGCGGTGATTCCGGTGCGCTACTGCGGCTCGCCCTTGGCGCTCAACGTCGGCGACGCGGGGGACCCCCACCAGGTGGTCGAGGTGACCGTGCACCCGGACGGCAGGGTCGAGGAGCAGTCGATCGAAGTGCCGCAGCCGCGGCGCCTCGCCGCCCTTTCGGGCACTTTGGAGGAGCTCGAGGCCGCGCTCGATCGGCTCGGCGCCGAAGCGCCCGGGGCGGTCGCCGAAGTGACCTACACGGGCGCGGTGACGGATGTGGGGGCGCTCGTCGAGGCGCTCAACACGGCCGCGGGGCGCGCCGGCGTGCGGCTCTCGGCCGTGCGGTGCGCCGTGAGGCATTCCGGCGCAGGTTCGGAGACTCCGGTGGGGAGCCTCGACGACATCACGCCCGAAGGGGTCTTCGACTCGGTCCTTGCAGACGCGGGGACCGACGAGGCCGCGAAGGAGGAGTTGGGCGGCCTCTACGCAGAAATCCTCGAAGCCGCGCGCGCCGCCGAGCGCGAGGATGCGGCCGCCGCCGAGACGGCGCGCGCCGACATCGCCCAAAAGGCCGACGGGAAGCAGGAGTGAGGAAATGCGCCTTTTGAAGCTCAGAATTGAAAACATCAACTCCCTCAAGGGCGTTCACGAAATCGACTTCACGGACGCCGCGTACCGCAGCTCGGGGATCTTCGCGATCACGGGGCCGACGGGGAGCGGCAAGACGTCGATCCTCGACGCGGTGACGCTCGCGCTCTTCGGTGAGACGCCCCGCATGCGGGCGCGCACCACGACGGCGAAGAAGACCGACGGCACGTGCATGGTGATGACGAAGAACTCGACGCGGTGCTCCGCGACGGCGCTCTTCGAGTGCCGCGGCGTCTTCTGGCGCTCGACCTGGTCGAGCCGGTACCGCAACAAGGGGCGCGGCACGCTCGTCGAGGAGGTGGAGCTCGCGCGCCTTCCCGACGCGCAGGCGGCCGAAGGCGAAGTCGTCGCCACCAAGAAGACCGCCTGGGAGTCGGAGATGAAGCGCCTTCTCGGGCTCGACTTCAACGCCTTCACGCGGAGCGCCCTCCTCGCGCAGGGCGCCTTTGCGGAGCTGCTGCGCGCCAAGGGCGACGAGCGCGCGCAGATTCTCGAGAACATCACCGGCACGGGGATCTACGCCCGGATCGGGCGGATGGTCTACGAACGCGCAGGCGCGGAGCGCGCTGCGGTTGAACGCCTCGTCGCGCAGCTCGAGAGCGCGGCGCCCCTCACCGAAGAGGAGCGCGCGGCGCTCGACAAGGAAGCGCAGGCCGCCGACGCCGCTGCGGCCGAGGCGCAGCGCGCCCGCACCGAGGCCGAAGCCGACTTCGCGTGGATGAAGAACGTCCTCGAGGCGCGCGGGCGCGACGAACGCGCGAGGCGCGGCCTCGACGAAGTGAAGAAGGAGGCGCCGATGGTCGAGCGCCTGCGGCTCGAAGTCGACCGCGCCGTCAAGGCGGCCGCTCCCGCGCAGAAACGCAGGGAGCGCGACGTCGCGCGCGACGACGAGGCGAAGCACCGCACCGTCTGCGCCCTCGAGGAGGCCGCCGCGAAGGCTGCGGGCGAAAAGCTCGCGGCCGCGGAGAAGAACGCCCTCGAAGCGGCCGCCGCCGAAGAGGCCGCCCGCGCGCAGCGCACCGCGGCGCTCCCTGAGTTCGAGAAGATGGAGGCCGCCGACCGCCGCATCGAGGTGCTCGCCGCCTCGGCGAAGATGGCGGCCGACGCCCGTCGTCAGGCCGAAGAGGAAGGGCGCAGGCGCGGGGCTGAGCTCGCGCGCGCCGAGAAGACCGCGGCCGACGCCGGCGCGGCGCTCGCCGCCCGGAAGTCCGAGCTCGCCGCGCACGCGGGCGATGAGGCGCTGCCCGAACGGATCGCGGCCTTGGAGGAGCTCGCGCGCCAGATGAGGCGCGCGGCCGCGAACGCCGCGGCCGCCGTCCGTGAGGTGGCCGTCGTGGAGAAGGACGGCGCCGCCCTGAAGGCTACCAAAGCGAAGGCCGATCAGGAGCTCGACGCCGCAGAGAAGGCGCGTGCCGCCGCCGAGAGCGCGCAGGCGCAGGCCGAGCGCGCGCAGAAAATCGCCGCCGCGGGGACTTCGGTCGAGCGGCAGATCGCGCAGACGCGCGAACTCGCCGGCCGCCTCTGGGCGGCTGAGTGGCTCCTTGAATGCCTCGAGTGCCTGCAGGCGCTTGCGGGCGAAACGGGCGCGGGGGCGCAGTCTGCGGCCGCACGCCTCACGGCCCGGGTCGATCGCCTGAAGGGCCTCTACGCGGAGCTCCATGGGACGGTGGACGCGGCGCTCCTCGAGCGCTTCCGCAGCGCCCTCGGAGAGGTTGAAGCGTGGTCCGTCTCCGCGGGCCGCGCGGCGAAGGCCTTGGACGACGCAAACCGCGCGCTCACCGCGGCCGAGCGCAATGCGGGCGGGAAGCGCACCGCCGCCGCGGACGCGGAGGGGCGGCTCAACACCCAGCGCGGCCTCTGGCAGCGGGCGAAGAAGCAGAGCGTGCAGCTCGAAGGCGAATGGAACGAGGCGCGCCGCGCGCTCATCGACGCCGTCGCGCCCTTCGTTCCGGAGGGCGCCGCGCCCGGGACCGACGCCGAACTCCTCGATCTGCTCACGGACCTGAGGGCGCGTGCGGACAAGCGCGTCGCGGCGGTGCTCGAGATTCAGAAGTCGGAGAAGGCGCTCGAGGGGCTGCGCGCCCGCATGGAGGCCGCGAAGACCGCCCTTGCGGCCGCCGACGAATCCGCCCGGCGCGCCAAGGAGAAGGACAAGGCCGCGATGACGGCGCTCGCCGAAGCCCGCAGCGAGCGCGCCCGCGAATGGGGCGCCCGCGACGCGAAGAGCGAACGCGCGACGCTCGACCGGGCGCTCGAGGCCGCGGCGCTCCTGCGCCGGCAGGCGGATGCAGGTGCGGCAGAGTTCGCCAAGGCGAAGGAGTCCCACGCCGCCAAGGCCGAGGCGGAGAAGAAGGCTGCGGACGACTTCGCCCGCCGCATGACCGACGCGGCTGAGGCCTTCACGGCGCTCCTCGCCGCCGCAGGGTTTTCGAGTGAGGACGAGGTGCTCGCGGCTGAACGCCCCGCGGAATTCATCGCTTCAGGCCGCAGCCGCCTCAGCGCGCATGAAAGGGCGCTTGCCGCGGCCGAGCGCGAGGTGGAGGGCACGGCGGACGTTCTCGCGAAGCTTCTCGAAGCTCCGCGGCGCGACGCGCCCGTGGAGGAGCTCGATGCGGCCGCTCAAAAAGCCCGTGCCGAAGCGGACGCGGCGGCCGAAAGAAAGGGCGCGCTCGCCGCCCGCCGAGAGGCCGACGACGAGCGCCGCCGGCAGTCCGCCGAGGCCCGGGTCGAGCTCGAGCGCCGGTGCATCGCCGCCGACCGTTGGGGGCGGCTCTCGGCCCTGATCGGTTCGGCCGACGGCAAGCGCTTCCGGAAGGCCGCGCAGCGCCTCACCTTTGCGCTTCTGCTCGAGCAGGCGAACGCCGTCCTCGGTCAGATGGGGAGCCGGTACGAACTCATCGCGTCGGGCGACGAAGGGCTCGACCTCGCCGTGCGCGACCAGCTGATGGCCGGGATTGAGCGCACGTCCTTCAACCTCTCGGGGGGCGAAACCTTCATGGTGTCGCTCGCGCTCGCGCTCGCCCTCTCGCGGATCAGCACGAAGCGCATGCGGGTCGATACGCTCTTTCTTGACGAAGGCTTCGGGTCCCTCGACCCGCAGTCGCTCGAGCGGGCCCTCACCGCGCTCGAGATGCTCCAGCAGAGCTCGGGAAAACTGATCGGCCTCATCAGCCACGTCGGTCCCGTGCGCGAACGCATCCCCGTGCGGATCGAGGTGCACCCGCGCGGCGTCTCCGGGACCTCCGACCTCACGGGCCCGGGCGTGCGGCGGATCGCGGAGGCCTGATCAGCCGGGCCCGCCGCTCCGAGCCGCACCACAAGCAAAACGCCCCGCGCCGTTTTTTCCGGCTGCGGGGCGTTTTCTCGGACGGTGCGCCGACGGGATCAGTGGCGTTTCTCTTCGCCGATCAGGTGCGTGCTGTCGAACTCCTTCTGGTTGCGCAGGTGCTTGACGATCACAAGGGTCATCGAGACCATCACGAAGGCGCCGAAGAGCATCATCGTCGCGGGGACCGAGAGGTCGAACTTGATGAGGAGCGCGTAGACGCCCAACATCGTGAGGATCGAGAGGTTCTCGTTGAAGTTCTGCACGGCGATCGAGCGTCCGGCGCTCATGAGGACGTGCCCGCGGTGCTGCAGAAGGGCGTTCATCGGCACGACGAAGTAGCCCGCGCAGATGCCTACGGCGATCATGCCGACGGCGGCGATGAGGGTCGCCCAGGAGAGCTCGAACCCGAAGAGCGCGATGCCGCCCGCAGGCGCGGCGTCGCGCGTGTAGAAGGCCATCGCGGTGACGAGGAACCCCATGATGATCCCCATCGGGAGGACCTTCAGAGAGTCCTTGAGCGGCACGCGGGCGGCGGCGAGCACCGCGCCAACGGCGATGCCGAGGCTCACGACCGCCTGCATCACGGCACCTTGGGAGAGGTTCATGCCGAGCGCGTGGTCGCACCACTTGAGGACGAGGAACTGCAGCACCGCGCCCGCGCCCCAGAAGAGCGTCGTCACGCAGAGCGAGATCTGCCCGAGGCGGTCGTGCCAAAGGAGCGTGCAGGACTTGAGGAATCCGCGGATCGAGTCGTAGGGGTCGAACTTCTGCTTCGGATAGCGCGCGCCCGTGTCGGGAATCGCGAGGTTGACGAGCGAGGCGGCGACGTAGACGAAGGTGATTGCGAAGATCGCGCCTTCGGCGAAGGAGTGGAGCCCGATCGCGTCGAGCGAGAAGGCGTTGAGGATCGGCTGCGCGACTTCGGGCTTGATGAGCACGCCGCCCAGGACGACGCCGAGGATGATCGAGCCCACCGTGAGGCCTTCGATCCAGCCGTTCGCGATGACGAGCTTCTCGGGCGGAAGGAGTTCGGTGAGGATGCCGTACTTCGCGGGCGAATAGGCGGCCGCCCCGATGCCGACGATCGCGTAGGCGAGGAGCGGATGGCCGCCGAAGAGCATCAGCAGGCACCCGAGCGCCTTCAGGGCGTTCGTGAGGAACATCACCCGGCCCTTGGGCATCGAGTCGGCGAAGATGCCCACCCAGGCGGCGAGGAGCACGTAGCTCACGACGAAGAAGAGCTTCAGGAGCGGGGTCTGCCAGTCCGGGGCGCCGAGGCTCGTGAGGAGCGCGATGGCCGCGATCAGAAGCGCGTTGTCCGCGAGGGAGGACAAAAACTGCGCCGCCATGATGGTGTAGAAGCCGCGATGCATCAGAAGACAAAGTCCGTCGTTGTTGTGGGGAAGGCCGCACGGGGAGTGCGGCCGGAAGACGTCCGAATTCCGGCCGGAAGTCTATCAAACCGGCGCCGAGCCGCTCCTGAGGTCCCGCCGCAGCCCTTCGGACTACGTCTTCGGCAGGATACAGACCGTTGCAGACGGCGCGGCCATCCGCAAGCCCGCAAGGTGCGAAAATTCATCTCTTCGGCCGCGCGCGGACCCCTGCCGTTCGCCGCACCCCCTTCCTCAACCCATTCACGGAGCCGAGTCGGCCCATGCCGCGTCCCATATTTGCTGAAATCGATCTCAATGCCCTGCGCCACAATCTCGGCGTGATGCGTCAAAAGGCCGCGGGCCGCGCCGTCTGGGCGGTCGTGAAGGCGAACGCCTACGGCCACGGGCTGGAAAACGCCGTCACGGCCTTCGCCGACGCCGACGGCCTCGCGCTCATCGACCTCTCGGACGCGGAGCTCGCACGCCGCTGCCGCTGGGCCAAGCGCCTGCTGCTTCTCGAAGGCTTCTTCGACGAATCGGACATCGAGCCCATGCAGGAGCTCAAGGTCGAGACGGTGATTCACTCGCCCTGGCAGATCGAGCTTTTGAGGAAGCACGGCGTGAAGGACGTGCGCTGCCACATCAAGGTCAATTCCGGCATGAACCGCCTCGGGTTCCTTCCCGTCGAGGTGAACACCGTCTACGACCAGCTCACCGCCATTCCCGGCGTGCGCGTGATGGACGTGGTGACGCACTTCGCGAACGCTGAGCCCACCTACAGCCCCGAGTCGCCCGTTTCCGTGGAGCGCCAGCTCTCGCGCATGGGGCGGCTCGCGCGCGGCGCGGCCGCGGCCTGCATGGCCAATTCCGCCGCGATCCTTTTTCACCCCGAGGTCGGAGGCGAGGCGGTGCGCGCGGGCGTCGCGCTCTACGGCGTTTCGCCCGACGCCCACGTTTCCTCCGAAGAGCTCGGCATCATCCCGGCGATGACTCTCACGGCGAAGATCATCGCGATCCAGGAGATTCCCGCGGGCGAGTCCGTGGGCTACGGCTCGCGCTGGACCGCAAAGCGCCCCTCGCGCATCGCGGTCGTCGCCTGCGGCTACGCCGACGGCTACCCCCGCTCGATGCCCGACGGCTCGCCCGTCTGGGTCGAGGGGCAGACCGCGCCGCTTGCGGGCGCGGTTTCGATGGACATGCTCGAAATCGACGTCACGGACGTGCCGGCCGCGAAGCTCGGCAGCCGCGTCGAGCTCTGGGGGCGGCATCTGCCCGTCAACCGCGTCGCCGCCTGCTGCGGCACGATCGGCTACGAACTCATCTGCGCCCTCGCGCGCCGCGTGCCGATCGTTCTCTCCGAGGAGGCGGATTGATGGCCAAGCGCGACCGCGTCGAATTCGTCTGCTCCGAGTGCGGCGGCACGACGGTGAAGTGGCAGGGTCAGTGCCCGCACTGCCGCGCCTGGAACACGCTCCAGGAGTTCAAGGTTCCGACCGCGACGCAGTCGCGCTACGGTTCGGACGCCCGCGCGGGCCGCGGCTTCGTGGACACCACCGGGGCGCTCCAGGACCTCGCCGACGTCTCGGCCGAGGAGGCGCCGCGCGTCGCAACCGGGCTCTCGGAATTCGACCGCGTGATGGGCGGGGGGCTCGTGAAGGGCGGCGTCTCTCTGATCGGCGGCGACCCCGGGATCGGCAAGTCCACGCTGCTCCTGCAGGTGATGGCGCGGCTCGTCGCGGGCGGCCTCAAGTGTGTCTACGTCTCGGGCGAGGAGAGCGCGTCGCAGATTGCGCTGCGCGCCCAGCGCCTGCAGCTCCCGCTTGCGGGCCTGCAGCTCATGAGCGAAATCGAGCTCGAGCACATCGAGGCGGTGATCCGCGAGAAGCGCCCCGAATTCGTCGTGATCGACTCCATTCAGACGCTCTTCTCCGCGGCGCTCGAGAGCGCCCCGGGGTCGGTGTCTCAGGTGAGGGAGTGCGCCGCGCGCCTTACGCGCATCGCGAAGACCTCGGGCTCGACGCTCTTTTTCGTCGGGCACGTCACGAAGGACGGCGCCCTCGCGGGCCCGCGCATCCTCGAGCACATCGTCGACACGGTGCTCTACTTCGAGGGCGACACCCATTCGAACTTCCGCCTCGTGCGCGCCTTCAAGAACCGCTTCGGCGCGGTGAATGAACTGGGCGTCTTCGCGATGACGGACCACGGGCTCAGGGGCGTCACCAACCCCTCAGCGATCTTCCTCTCAGAATACAAGTCGAACATCCCCGGGTCCGCGGTGCTCGTCACCCAGGAGGGCACGCGGCCGCTACTCGTCGAAATCCAGGCGCTCGTGGACGAAACCCATTCGCCCGCACCGCGGCGACTCGCCGTCGGCGTGGACAATCAGCGCCTCGCGATGCTCCTCGCGGTCCTGCATCGCCACGCCGGGGTCGCGCTCTTTGATCAGGACGTCTTCATCAACGCCGTGGGCGGCGTGAAGATCTCCGAGACGGCGGTGGACCTCGCGGTCCTCGCCGCGATCTGCTCCTCGTGGCGCGACCGCCCGCTCGAGCGCGGGTTGGTCGTTTTCGGCGAAGTGGGCCTGGCGGGCGAAATTCGCCCCGCGCCCCGCGGGCAGGAGCGCCTGAGGGAGGCGGCGAAGCTTGGATTCTCCAAAGCCCTCATTCCACGCGCCAACGCCCCGAAGCAGCCCGTCGAGGGGCTCGAAGTTGTCGCCGTGGACCGGCTCTCCGACGCGCTCGCGGCGCTCTTTCCCTGAGGCGCGCGCCGCGCACAGGGCCTGAGGAAACCTCTTGCTCCAAATGAGTAGGGCGCTCCGGCCCCGAGTCCTTAAAATAGAAAAGTTTTCATCAGCTCGGGTCCGCCGCGGCCGTTCGCACCGCAGCGGGCCCTGATTCATCAGGATTCACGCACCATGACCACGCTTACGAAGCTTCTGCCCGCCGAGGCTGCTCCGGCTCAGACCGTCCTCGACCGCGCCCACGCGCTGCCGCTCACCTCGGCCGAACGCGCCGAGCTCCCCGCGACGATCCACACGCCCGAAGGCGACGTGACGCTCGCCGTTCCGGCCGAACAGCTCCGCGCCGTCGAAGTGAACGATGTGTTCCTCGACGACAAGGGCGCCTTCTGGGCCGTCCGTCCGGCCGTTGAGAAGGTCCTTCACGTCACGGGCGACCTCAACGTGCTGCGCGAAGCCGCCGGCGCCCTCATCAACCGCGGCGTGCGCATCGCCCAGATCGAGGAAGGCTTCGCGGTCCTGCCGCTGCCGAACCTCGCCAAGATGCTCGAGATGGTCGGCCTGCAGGTGACCGAGGCCGAGTCGCCCTTCGACCCGATCCAGTTCCGTGAAGTCCATGGCGGCGGGTGCGGCTGCGGCTGTCACGACGACGATTCCTGCGGCTGCGGCCACCATCACCATCATCACCACCATGAGGACGGCGAATGCTGCTGCGGTCATGACCACCACCATGAGGACGGCGAATGCTGCTGCGGTCATGACCACCACCACGAGCACGAAGGGTGCGGGTGCGGCGGCCACCACCATCACGACCACGACGAGGGCGAGTGCTGCTGCGGCCACGACCACCACCATGAGCACGAAGGGTGCGGGTGCGGCGACCACCATCACCACGATCACGGCGAGGGGGAATGCTGCTGCGGCCACGACCACGAGCACGAGCATGAAGAGTGCTGCTGCGGCCACGACCACCACCACGAGCACGAAGAGTGCGGGTGCGGCGGCCACCACCACCATGAGCACGACGAGGGTGAATGCTGCTGCGGTCACGACCACCACCACGAGCACGAAGAGTGCTGCTGCTGCGGTCATGACCACGCGCACGAGCACGCCGAAGAGAAGAAGGAAGGCTGCGGCTGCGGCGGCAAGCACTAAGCTTCCGCAAGCGTGAAGCCGGCGGACTTCGGGCGGATCCGCACCGAAGTCCCGCCATCTGAAGGCGGCGTTCCATCATCCGGGCGCCGCCTTCTGTTTTTTTCACGGAAAGCATGAGAAGGAGACCAGCGATCATGCACCGACCCAACATCGACACCGACGCGCTCTTTCTCTTTTCGGCGGTCTTCCGCACGGGTTCGCTCACGCGGGCGGCGCGCGAGTGCGGCATGTCGATCGGCGGCGCGAGCCGCATGCTCGCGAAGCTCCGCGGCCTGCTCGAGGACGAGCTCTTCGTGCGCACGAGCCGCGGCCTCACGCCCACGCCCCGGGCGCGGGAGCTTCTTCCCGAGGTCGCCTCCCTCACCGCGGGCTACGCCCGGCTCTTCGAGCCCGAAGTCTTCCGGCCCGCCGAGGTGCGGCGCACCTTCCGCATCCTCTGCGTGGACAACGCGGTCTTCACCTTCCTCACGCCCGCGCTCTCCGCGCTCTTTGAGAAGGCGCCCGGGATCGGCGTGGACTTCCGGCCGATCCGCGCGGACTTCGTCAAGGTCCTCGCCGCGGGCGAGGCGGACTTCGCCGTCTATCCGTTCGTGCCCTCCGACGAGCGCATCCGCAGCCTGAGGCTCGCAGACGACGTCTTCGTCTTCGTCTGCCGACGTAGCCATCCGTTGGCCGAACTGCAGGGAAGGCGCCCGCTCGTGCGCGCCGACTTCGAGCCCTATCGGCAGGTCCGCGTGATGACGGCGCCTTCGAACGACCCGAACGAGCTCTGGGCGGTCTGCGAGGCGGACGCGCCGATGGTGCCCGACCACGTGGCGGTCTGGTCGCCCTATTTCCTGCCGATCGCGCAGGCGCTGCGCCGCACGAACCTCTGGGGGGCGCTCCCGCTGCAGCTTGCGGCGAAGCTCGTCGACCTCATGCCCGACCTCGTGATCCTCGGCCGGCCGCGGAGCGCCGCCGTCTTCGGACCGAGCCTCATCTGGCACGAGCGGCTCGACCGCGATCCCGCCTCCGTCTGGGTGCGCTCGGTCTTCGCGAGCGCGAAGGAGCCTTATGCCGACGTCGCGACCGTGCCGTTTGTCGAAGATTGAAGGCCGGCTCCGAAGTATTTTCCGATTTCCGTAAAAGCGAACGGCGGGAACTGCAACGTACCTCGGGAGAGGCTCGGATTACGCCTTTCAGGAGACTTCTTCAAACTGACTTCATTCCGCCGCCCGGAGCAATGGGTGGCGGACCAACAACGGGCGCCGCCGCAAAGACGAGGACCGCCCGGAAAGGAGAATGAGTTATGAAGATGAAGTGGATTGCGGTCGCCGTCGCCGCCGCCATACCTGCCGCCGCCATGGCCATCGGCGGCGCCTCGGGCGCGAAGGTGGACTACGAGGTCCAGGGTCATATCGGCGAAGTGATGGGAAATCCCTACGGCATCGCGCCGCTCACCGCCGTGATCCGCGACGGCGGCTACACGCTCGCCGACGTGACGGTCCACATCGTCCCGAAGCAGGGCGGCCAGGCGATCGACTACAAGGTCTCGCGCACCCAGCTCCTCACTCACGGCGGCATCCCGGTGTTCGGCCTTTACGCGGACTACATGAACACCATCCGCGTGGACTACACCCGCATCGACACGACGGGCAAGCACGAGAAGTTCACCGACGAATACAAGCTCTATGCGCCGCCCGTCTACTTTGAGCCCGCCGGCAACAAGATGGAGCGCGCGATGCCCTTCGGCGTCGACGTGAAGAAGGTGGACGCGGACTTCTCCGACCGTCTGTACTTCGTGAACAACATCGCCCAGAAATCGGGCATCGGCACGCGCGCCGTCTGGAACAACCCCACCGGCGGCGCCCTCGAGTGGAACTTCTGGCCGCAGAACACCGTGATCGACACCAAGGGCGAAGTGCGCTGGTACATGTTCGCCAACCCGATCTACGACCTCAACTCGCTCTACTCCGCGGGCGTGATGATGGGCTTCAAGCAGAACAACGACGGCCTCCTCACCTGGGGCTTCGGTCAGCGCTACGTGAAGTACGACATCCTCGGCCGCGAGGTCTTCAACCGCCGGCTGCCGCTGCGCTACGGCGACTTCTCGCACTCGATGGACGACGCGCAGAACGGACACTACTTCCTGCGCGTGGCGAGCTCGAACTGGAAGCGCGCCGACGGCAAGAACGTGCGCACGGTGCGCGACGTGATCGCCGAAGTGGACCAGAACGGCAACGTCGTCGATGAATGGCGCCTCGCCGAAATCCTCGACCCGTACCGCGACAACGTGATGAAGGTGCTCGACCAGGGTGCGGTGTGCCTCAACATCGACGCCAATCAGGCCGGCAAGACCCTCTCGCACGAGGAGATCGCGAAGCTCGACGCCTCCGACCGCTTCGGCGACATCGTGGGCACGGGCCCGGGCCGCAACTGGGCGCACGTCAACTCCGTGGACTACGACCCCGAGGACGACTCGATCATCATCAGCTCGCGCCACCAGTCCGCGATCATCAAGATCGGCCGCGACAAGAAGGTGAAGTGGATCCTCGGCTCGCCCGAGGGCTGGAAGAAGCCCTTCCAGCCGATGCTCCTGACGCCTGTCGACAAGAACGGGCAGCCCATCAAGTGCGAAGGGAGCAAATGCGAAGGCGGCTTCGACTGGACGTGGACGCAGCACACCGCCTTCAAGATCGACGAGAAGAGCAAGGGCGACGTGATCTTCGTCTCGGCCTTCGACAACGGCGACTCGCGCGGCATGGAGCAGCCCGCGCTGCCCGAGATGAAGTACTCGCGCTCGGTGGTCTACAGAATCGACCAGAAGAAGATGACCGTCGAACAGGTCTGGGAGTACGGCAAGGAGCGCGGCCACGGGTGGTACAGCCCGGTGACGTCGCTCACCGAGTACCAGCCCGACAAGAACTCGATCTTCGTCTACTCGGCCACGGCCGGCGCGAACTTCGACCTCGCGAGCGGCGCCTTCACCTCGGCCCCGAACCCCTTCATCGAGGAGTTCAAGTGGGGTGCGAAGGAGCCCTCCGTCGAAATTCAGCTCAAGAACTGCACGGGCTACCAGGCCTGGCCGTTCTCGGTTGAAAAGGCCCTCTCTCAGGAGTCGAAGTGACGGCTCAAGGTCTGAAGTGACCGACACCTAAAGGAAGAGGCCGGAGCGGGAATCAAATCCGCTCCGACCTCTTTTTTGTCTGGTGCGCGAGGCCGGACTCGAACCGGCACGCCGTAGGGGCGTCAGGACCTAAACCTGGTGCGTCTACCAATTTCGCCACTCGCGCAACTTCGTGCGAGCGGCCATTCTACAGGAGGCGGGCCGAAAGTAGAAACGCCCGGCCCGGGAGCGAAGGCTCAGCGCCCGGACGCGGCGTGGTGGAGTTCGAGCCTGCGTGCGTTGTAGGTGCCCCAGGTGATGCGCCCGGCGAGCAGGTCCTCCTGAAGCGCCGAGATGAGCGGGTCGCGCTCGGACTGGGAGGCGAGCGCCCGGGCGCGCTCCTCGGGCGTGCCCGACTCGATCATGATGCGGCGCGTCTCCTCGTTGAGGGCGTGCGTCAGGGCGAAGACTTTTTGGGCGGCGCGCTTCTGCGCGGCCGTGATGCGCGTGCGGTCGGCGAGCATCTCCTCGGTGATGCCGCCCGGCAGGCAGGCGGTCTTCCTGAAGTAGGGCTGATAGTCGTCGGCCACGCAGGCGGCGCGCATGCGTGCGGCCACCTCCTCGATGCGGGCGCGGTAGCCCGCCGACTGCAGGCGGACGCTCCGGGTGGTCCGGACGGTCTCGTGCACGGCGGGCGCGGAGGCTTCGGCGGCGGCCGTGGAGGCGTCATCGGCCGGCGCGCGGTTCGAGGTCGTCGCTGCGCACCCCGCGAGAACGAGGGCGGCGGAGGCGAGAAGCGGGGCGAGAAGCCGGCGGGCGGCTGAAATGACGGTCGGGGCGGTCTGGGCGGGCATGGCGTTTGGGCGGAGCAAATGGACGGGCGCGCTAAAAATACAGCGGGCGCATGAGTTTAGGCGGATCACACAAAATGCATCGCCTCTAGTGGTCCGGTATAATGCGGAATTCGTCTTTGGGAGGACCCCCGTCCGCGCGCTCATGCGCCTTCGTCGGGCTTCCCCCCGGAGCAAAAGGTTTCCGAACCGGCCGGAGGCGGGCGCACCCTTGGAGGGGCGCCCAATGCATTTCGGGCGGCATTTTCCAACTTCTCGGGCTCCAAGCCGGGCAATGTTCGAAAAAGAATGTTGCAGGCCTTCAGAGGGCGCCCGGATTTTTCAGCGACGAACAAAATGACTGAAGAAAAGACTGAACAGGCTGCGGCTCCCCAGGAAGAAAAGGCCGTTGAAGCTCCCGCGGTGAACCCGCTTGAGCGCTCCCTCGACCTCTCCGTTCCGGCCGCCGACGTTCAGGCGCTCGTCAAGAAGTACCTGCGCAACTACGCCAAGACCGCCACGATGCCGGGCTTCCGCAAGGGCCACGTTCCGATGGCTCAGGTCGAGGCCATGTACGGCATGCGCGCCTACGACCAGGCCGTCAACGAGCTCGTCGGCCAGGCCTGGGTGAAGGCCGCTCAGGCCTCCGGCCTCGAGATCGCCGGCCAGCCGCGCATCGACCTCGTCGAGGACAAGGAAGACGCCGAGAACATGAAGTTCAAGGCCGTCTTTGAAGTCTTCCCTGAGATCGTTGATCCGGACTTCAAGGCCCTCACGCTCAAGCGCTACACCTGCACGGTCGACGACGCCGCCGTTGAGAAGACCCTCAACGTGATGTCGCGCCAGCGCGTCACCTACACCGAGGCCCCCGAGGACCACGCCGCCGGCAAGGACGACCGCGTCACGGTCAACTTCCGCGGCACGAAGGACGGCGTTGAGTTCGCCGGCGGCAAGGCCGAAGGCTTCCAGTTCGAGATCGGCGCCGGCCGCATGCTCGCCGACTTCGAAGCCGCCGTTGAAGGCATGAAGAAGGGCGAGAAGAAGACCTTCGAGATGACCTTCCCGGAAGACTACGGTCCCGCCGAGCTGAACGGCGCCAAGGTCGAGTTCGAAGTTGAAGTCACCCAGATCGAGGAAGCCCACTTCCCCGAAGTGGACGACGAGTTCGCCAAGTCCCTCGGCGTTGAGGGCGGCGTCGACGCGATGCGCGCCGAAATCCGCGCCAACCTCGAGCGCGAAGTCCAGGCCCGCCTCACCGAAAAGACCGAAAACGAAGCCTTCGAGGCCGTTACCGCCGCCCTGAAGTTCCCCGTCCCGACCGCCGTGGTCGCCCAGGAACGCCGCGCGATGGCCGAGAACTTCGCCCAGAACATCAAGCAGCGCGGCGGCAAGGTTCCCGAGAACTTCCCCGACACGATGTTCCAGGAAGGTGCTGAGAAGCGCGTCCGCCTCGGCCTCTTCGTCGAAGCCCTCACGAAGCGCGAGCACCTCGAAGCCACCGACGAGCAGATCAAGGCCCGCGCCGAGATGTTCGCCGGCGCCTACGAGAACTCCGCCCAGGTCGTCGAGTCCATCATGACCGATCGTCAGAGCCGTGCCAACATCGCCGTCCAGTGCCAGCAGAAGAACGTCTGCGACTGGATCCTCGATCACGCCACGACCTCGGACGAGACCGTCGAGTTCGACAAGGTGATGACGGGCGCCTTCTAAGGCCTCGCTCGACACCGCAGTCCCGCAAATCCGGCCCGCCTCTTCGGAATCCTCGAAATGAGGCGGGCGGGAGCTCCCGCGAGGGGACTTCCGCTCCGCATTCTTGAGTTTTTTGAGAAAAGCGGGCAGGATCCGGAGGGAATCAAGCAGGGCGCCGCAAGGCGCCCTTGCTATTTTTATCGGGCCGGCAGCTCCCCGTCCGCCCTGCCGCGGGTGCAGGAAGCGGCGTTCTCCGCGATAATGTCCCGCACCTCTGCGCACGCCGCGGTTTTCCCCGCGTCCCGAGCGCTCCTCCCGGACCCGGCGGGGAAAATTCAGCCGCCCGGGCGCGTCTCTTCGCGCCCGCTCCTTCCTCACCGCCGCGCCAGCCCCCGAATTCATCATCGAGAACACCTCAGCTATGTCCCTCGTCCCCATCGTCGTTGAAAACTCCGGCCGCTCCGAACGCAGCTTCGACATCTATTCGCGCCTGCTGCGCGACCGCATCATCTTCCTCACGAGCGAGGTGAATGATCAGACGGCCTCGCTCGTCGTCGCCCAGCTGCTCTTCCTCGAGAGCGAGGATCCCGACAAGGACATCTCGCTCTACATCAACAGCCCCGGCGGTTCCGTGTCTGCGGGCATGTCGATCTTCGACACGATGAACTTCATCCGTCCGAAGGTGAACACGATCTGCCTCGGCATGGCCGCCTCGATGGGCGCCTTCCTCCTCGCCGCGGGCGAGAAGGGCAAGCGCTACGCGCTGCCGCATTCGCGCATCATGATCCACCAGCCCTTGGGCGGCGCCGAAGGCCAGGCGAGCGACGTCGAGATCCGCGCGCGCCAGCTCACGCTCATCAAGCGTCAGATGAACGAACTGATGGCGGGCTTCACGGGCCGCTCCTACGAAGAGCTCGTGCGCGACACCGACCGCGACAACTTCATGAGCGCGCAGGAGGCCCTCGAGTACGGCCTCATCGACCGCGTGCTCACGACCCGCGCCGACCTCTGATCCTCACGCCGCGCTTCCCAAGGGAGGCTTTCCGAGTCTCCCTGAAGCGCACTTCCGGCCGCCGGGCCGCCCCCTCATCGAAGGGCGGCGGACCAGCGCGGCCACCCAAAAGAACAAGCACAACGTCCCGCACCGTCTCCCGCTGCGGCCCCTCAGAGGCCCCGCAGCGGACGCGAGACCCGCCGGGGCGACCAAGGATAGATCCACTATGGCTAAACGCTA
>NZ_DAVZJY010000028.1:0-15473 GCF_052272535.1 Sutterella sp.
CGCCGCAAGGCGACAGGTCAGGAACCCCGCGACTTTAGTCGTCGGGAGTAGTCAGATAGATTTTTCTGGAATTACCGCCTTCGCTCTGTTATTCTTGCGCACCTCGAAAAAAGCCTCCAGCAACGCCCCGAAGCACAATCGGGGCGCGATCACGATGTCCGCTCAACTTGAAAATCACATTGCCGGCGCGATTGCCGGTATGGTGCTCGGCGACGCCCTGGGCGTGCCGGGCGAGCTCTGGCCCCGCGAGAAGGTGCGCGCCCGCTTCGGCCGCATCGACCGCTTCCTCGACGGTCCGGCCGACAACATCGTCGCCTGCTACTTCAAGGCGGGGCACTACACGGACGACTCCGCCCAGGCCTTCGTCATCCTGAAGGCGATCCTTAAGGCGGGCACGGTGCCCCCGGCGCAGGTCTTGGCCGACGACCTCCTCGAATGGGTCCGCTCGATGAACGGCTTCGAGATCAATCTGCTCGGCCCCTCCTCCAAGGCTTCCCTTCTCGCGTGGAGCCGCGGCGAGGACGCCGCCCCCGTGACGAAGCTTTCGCTCACGAACGGTGCGGCGATGCGCATCGCCCCGGTGGGCTGCCTCGTCGAGTGGTGCGAGCATGAGAAGCTCGCCGAAACGGTCGCGCGCGTGAGCCGCGTGACGCATTCGACGGACGTTGCGATTTCGGGCGCGGCGATGGTCGCGCAGGCGGTCGCCTCCGCCGTCGCCGGCCGCAGCTGGGACGAAATCATCCACGACGTGAAGCTCATCCACCCGATCGCGATGCGCCTGGGCGAGCCCACTTGGGCCGCTTCGATCCTCGCGCGCCTCGAGGTCTTCGAGAAGCTCATGCTCCCGCGCCGCAACGAACTCGACGACGAGGCGGCGAGCCGCTTCATCTACGACGTGATCGGCACGGGCACGATGACTTCCGAGTCCGTCACGGCCGCCCTCTGCACGGCCTTCTGGTGCCGCGACGCGAAGCGCGCCGCGGAGCTCTGCGCCAACATGGGCGGCGACACGGACACGATCGGCTCGATGGCCGCCGCCATCTGCGGCGCCGCCGCGGGGTACGACGACATGCCCGCCGACTTCATGGGCGAACTCGAGCGCATCAACGCGCTCGACTTCCGCGCCCTCGCCGCAGAGACGGCCGCGTGCCGCCTGCGCTTCACGCTTGACTGACCCCGAGGAGGCCCAGAGGACCATGCGCGGCATCTGCGAACTCATCGACGCCCTCATCGCGCAGGAGCGCCTTCTCGTCGTCGGCAGCGCCTTCGTGGACGTGATCGTGCACGTCCCGCGCCTTCCGCTTTCGGGCGAAGACGTCGAAGGCTCGAGCCGGCAGCAGGTCGTGGGCGGCTGCGCCTTCAACGTCGCCGACGTGGTCGCGAAGCTCGAGCTCCCCTTCGAGACGCTCATTCCGATCGGCGAAGGCATGATCGCCGAGCGCGTGCGCGAGAGCTTCCGCATGCGCGCCATGGCGACGCGCGAATACCACGACCTCGGCGACAACGGCTGGTGCCTCTCCTTCGTCGAGCCTTCGGGCGAGCGGACCTTCGTCTCGATGTCCGGCATCGAGAAGTGCTTCCGCCCGGAATGGCTCGACGCGGTCGCGCCCGAAGCGCAGGACCTCATCTATCTCTCGGGCTACCAGACGGACGAACGCAACGCCGACTTCATCGCGGCGCTCCTTGAGAGGAAGCGCCCCGACGCGCGGATCCTCTTCGATCCGGGTCCGTGCGCCGACCGCATTCCGCAGGCGATGAAGGAGGCGGTGCTCGCCGCCAACGCGATCCTCAAGGTGAACGCCTCGGAAGCCCGCGTTCTCGCACCCGCAGCGGACGTCGAAACCTCCGCGCGCACGCTCTCCCTCTCGACCGGGTGTCCGGTCGTCGTCACCGACGGCGCGCGCGGCGCGCTCGTGGTCGAAGGCGAGGAAATGCTCCGCGTGCCGGGCTTCCCCGTGCACGTGGTGGATACGATCGGCTCGGGCGACGCCCATGCGGGCGGCATGCTCGCGGGCCTCATGTGCGGCTTCCCGTTGCCCGAGGCCGTGCTTCTCGGCAACGCCGTCGCGAGCTGGGTGACGGGCGAGGAGGGGGGCGCGAGCGCCCCCAACGCGGCGCGCCTGCGCGCCCGACACGCCTGATCGCCGGCCACAGATTTCCCCAAAACAATAAAAAACATTCATAACCCACCCACTCCCACTCGGAGCACAAACCCAACATGTCAGACGCATCCCGCATTGAAACCAACGGCGTCAATCCGGTTCCCGACAGCGAACGCTACGGGCGCCCCTTTGACCTCTTCCCCGTCTGGTTCTCCTGGAACATCTCGATCTTTGGCATCACGCTCGGCATCTACGTCTTCGGCCTCGGCCTCTCGGTCTGGCAGGCGATGTTGGCCGGCGTCATCGGCTACTTCCTCTCCTGCGCCCTCGTGGGCATCCTCGCCGTCGGCAGCGTCCGCACGGGTCTGCCCACGCTCGTGCAGTCGCGCCTCGCCTTCGGCTACCACGGCAACAAGTTCCCGACCTTCTTCGGCTACCTCGCCAACATGGGCTGGAAGGTGACGCTCCTCTCGATGGCCACCACGACGCTCGCCGACGTGGTCGGCAACCTCATCCCCTCGCTTATGGGCGAGAACGGGATGCCGCTCGCCGGGTGCACGTTCGGCTGCTTCATCGTGGTTCTCCTCCTCACGATGAGCGGCGCGATCTACGGCCACCAGCTCATCCTCAAGATCGAGAAGGCGATTGCGTGGCTGACGGGCCTCTTCACGCTCGTCTACCTCTTCTTCTTCATCCCGAACATCAACTTCTCGGTGCTCGACTCGGTTCCGTCGGGGAACTTCGCCACCTTCGTGGGCGGCATCGTCCTCTCGATGACCATGGTGGGCCTCGGGTTCCTCAACTACGGCGGCGACTACGCGCGCTACCTGCCGCGCAAGAGCCCCGCTTCGGGCGTGATCTTTTGGACCACCACGGGCATCGCGCTCCCGGTTTCCGTCCTCCTCATCCTCGGCGTGATGCTTGCCGTCGGCAACCCCGCGCTGCTTGAGAAGGCGAACCACGAGCCCCTCGCCGCCCTCACCGGCATCCTGCCCTTCTGGTTCTACGTTCCCTTCTCGCTCGTCGTCATCATCTCGCTCGTCTCCGCGGGCATGACGGGCATCTACTCCTCGGGCCTCGCGCTCCTCGCGCTCGGCGTCCCGATGAGCCGCCTCGGAACGACGATCCTCAACGGCGTGCTCATTGCGCTCGGCTCCTACTACCTTCTCTTCATCTCCGACAGCTTCGTCTCGACCTTCCAGTCCTTCCTCGCCCTCATCTCCGTCGTGATGGGCACCTGGGGCGCGATCGAGATGGTGGACCTCATCCGCCAGAAACGCCTCGGCTGGAACGTCAACCTCGCCCTCCCGCCCGGTGAAGGCGGCGAGTCCGTGCGTTGGACGGCCTTCGGCTCGCTCCTCGTGGGCTCTGTGATCGGCCTCGGCACGATCACGTCCTCGGACCCCTGGATCGGCCATGCGGTGAGCTTCCTGCTGCCCGCCGGCACCGAGGGCTCGGTCTTCGCGCGCGCCAACATCGGCCTCGTCGCCGCGATGATCATCGGCGCCGCGCTCTACTCGATCCTCACCTACGTCCTCAAGGTGGGCAGCCACCTCGAGCCGCAGAAGTAGTCGTTAGGGGATTCGTCCGCCTCCGGGCGGACGGAGCCCCAAAGAGGAAAAGAAAAACGCTCCGCCTTCCTGCCGGAAGAGCGGAGCGTTTTTTTCATCCGTCCGCTGAACGCTCCCCGAAGGAGGAGCGTTCAGAGCGGGGAGAGCTACATGGACGGAGCGAGCTTCTCCACGCGCACCGCGCAGACCTTGTACTCCGGCGTCGAGCAGATGTTGTCGAGCGCCGCCTTCGTGAGCCAGTTGCAGTTGCCGTCTTGGAAGTGGAACGGCATCCAGCTCTCGCCAACGTTGGTCTTGTCGGAGACGTGCGCCACCGAGTCGATCACGCCGCGCCGCGAACTCACCTTCACGCGGTCGCCGTCGGCGATGCCGAGGCGCTTCGCGTCCTTCGTGTTGAGCTCGATGAAGGAGTGGCCGGAGATCTCGTTGATGCCCTCGGTCTTGTCGGTCATCGCGCAGGCGTTGTAGTGGTAGAGCACGCGTCCGGTCGTGAGCATGAGCGGGTACTCGGCGTCCGGGAGTTCGCTCGAGGCGCGGTAGAGTGCCGTGGAGTAGTGCCCGAGGCCGCGCGTGAACTTCCCGACGTGCAGGATCGGCGTGCCCGGATGGTCCGGACCCGTGCAGGGCCACTGCAGGCCGCAGCCGGCCACCTTGGCGCTGTCGAGGCGCTTGTGGCTGATGCCGGCGAAGGAGGGCGTCACCGACGCGATCTCGTCCATGATCTCGGCGGGCGTGAGCCGCGGCTGCGGGTAGCCCATGCGGTTCATGATGTCCGTGAAGATGTCCGTGTCCGCGCGCGTGCCGGGGATCTCCACGGCCTTGCGGATGCGCTGCACGCGGCGCTCGGTGTTGCTGAAGGTCCCCTCCTTCTCGGCGTAGCTCCGCCCCGGGAGCACGACGTCGGCGTACTTCGCCGTCTCCGTGAGGAAGAGGTCGTCCACGACGAGGAACTCGAGGTTTTTGAGCGCCTTGATCACGTGGTGGGTGTCCGGGTCCGTGCGGACCGGATCCTCGCCGAAGATGAAGAGACCCTTGACGTCGCCCGAGATCATCTTCGGGAAGGCGTCCGTGGCGAAGAGACCCTTGAAGCGCGGCAGCTCCACGCCCCAGGCCTTTTCGAACTTCTCGACGACGCTCGGCGTCGCGATCTTCTGGTAGCCCGTGAGGTCGCCCGGCGACGCGCCCATGTCGCACGCGCCCTGGACGTTGTTCTGGCCGCGCAGCGGGTTGATGCCGCACCCGGGCCGCCCGTACTTGCCCGTCACCATCGCGATGTTGGAGAGCGACATCACACCCTCGGTGCCCGAGGAGTGCTCCGTGACGCCGAGGCAGTACACGATCGCGGCGCGGTGGGCGCGTCCGTAGAGGCGCGCCGCGGCGATGAGGTCGCGCGCGTCGATGCGGCAGATGTCGGCGACGCGTTCGGGCGTGTAGTCCTCGACCATCGCGGCGAGCTCCTCAAACCCTTCGGTGCGGGTCTTGATGAACTCGTGGTCGATCAGGTCGTCGTGAATGAGCTGGCGCACGATGCCGTTGGCGAAGGCGACGTTCGTGCCGGGGCGCAGCTTCAGATGGATGTCCGCGGACTTCGAGAGGCCGATGTCGCGCGGGTCCACCACGATCAGCTTCACGCCGCGGCGCAGGGCCGCGCGGATCTGCATGCCGATCACGGGGTGCGCCTCCTCGGGGTTGGAGCCGACGAGGAGGATCACCTCGGCGTTTTCGCAGATGTCGGTGATCGGGTTGGTCATCGCGCCCGAACCGAGCGTGCGCTGCAGGCCCGCAACCGAGGGGCCGTGGCAGACGCGCGCGCAGTTGTCCACGTTGTTCGTCTTGAAGACCGTGCGCGCCATCTTCTGGAGCATGTAGATGTCTTCATTGGCCGAACGCGCGCAGGCGAAGGCGGCGATCGCCTCGCCCCCGTTCTTCTCGCGGATTTCGGTGAAGCGGCGCGCGACCAAGTCGAGCGCGTCCTCCCAGGAGGCGGGCTCCAGTTCCCCCGTCTCCTTGTTGCGGATGAGCGGCGTCTTGAGGCGGCGCTCGGACTGCACGAAGTCGAAGCTCGCCGAGCGGCCCTTCACGCAGAGCAGCCCGTGGTTGGACGGTCCGTCCACGCCCTCGGTGTCCACGATGCGGTTGCCCTTGACGATGAGGTTGTACTGGCAGCCGGTCGCACAGTGCGGGCACGTGGTCTGCACGCGCTTGATCTCCCAGGAGCGGTACTCGCGGCGGCGCTTCTCGATGATCGCGCCCGTGGGGCAGGCCTGCGCGCAGTTGCCGCAGGACTCGCAGTTCGTGCTCTTCCAGTCCGCGCCGAAGGGGGCGAGGATCGAGGTGCGCACGCCCCGGCGGCCCGTCGTGAGGGTGTGATTGCCCGCGGCGTTGTTGCACGCGCCCACGCAGCGCTGGCAGCGGATGCACAGCGACGGGTTGAAGGCGAGGAAGGGATTGGAGTCGAGCTTCTCGCCCGAGGCGGGCTTCACTTCGAAGGGCGTCGTCTCGACGCCGAGCTCGCGGCAGCGGTCCTGGAGTTCGCAGGCGCCGTTCTTCGGGCAGCTGAAGCAGTACTGGGTGGAGTTGAGACCGTGCTCGGCGATGATGAGCTCGAGCGCGGTCCTGCGCGCCGAGTCGATCGCCTCCGAGCGCGTGCGGACGACCATGCCCGGGCGCGCCGCGGTGTTGCAGGATGCGACGAGACCCGTCACGCCCTCGACCTCGACCACGCAGAGGCGGCACGAGCCGATCGAGCTCACGCCCTTCAGGTAGCAGAGCGTCGGAATGTGGATCTGAGCCGCGCGCGCGGCCCCGAGGATCGTCGTGCCTTCCTCGACGGTGACGGTGCGGCCGTCAATGGTGAAGTCAAACATACTGAATCCTCCCGCCGCAGGCGGCGCCCGCACCGAAATGGTCGCAGCGCAGGCAGCGCCCGCATTCCTGCTGCACCTCTTCATGGCTCATGCCGATCTCGACTTCGTTGAAGTCGCGCTTTCTGAACTTCACCGGACGTTCGACGAGGTTCACGCGCCCCTTCGGGGTGCGGTCGTTCATGCGCGGTTCGGGCGCCGAGACGCCGCAGTCGAGCGAATGGTGGAAGCCGAGCATCTCGTCGATGTTGCGCGCGGCGACCTTGCCCGCGCCCACGGCCTTGATGACGGTGGTCGGGCCGCTCTGGCAGTCGCCGCCCACGTAGACGTTGGTGAAGCCTTCGGCCAAAAGGAATTCATCCGTGACGAAGGCGCCCCAGTGGGTCTTCATGCCAAAGTCCTCGAAGGGCTTCGTCACGACGTCCTGGCCGATCGCGGCGACCACAAGGTCCGCCTCGAGCCGCTCGACGGGCTTTTGCGCCGCGACGACGCCGGGACGCCCGCGCGAATAGGCGCTGATCATCTGCGGCTGCATGAGGAGCGCGCGGCACGCGCCCGACTCGTCCATTTCAACCGAGAGCGGGGCCTTGAGGGTGAGCATCTCGACGCCTTCGGCGATCGCGCTCTCGATTTCCTCCTTGAGCGCGGTCATGTCCTCGATGCGGCGGCGGTAGACGAGGTTCACCTCTTCGGCGCCCGCGCGCACGGCCGTGCGCACGCAGTCCATGGCGACGTTGCCGCCGCCGATCACGGCGATCTTCTTGCCGCGGTAGTCCGGGTAGACGCCGTCGCCGATGTCGCGGAGCATCTCGACGGCGGAGATCACGCCCTTCGCCTCCATGCCGGGGAGGCGGAGCTTCTTCGCGGCGTGCGCGCCTATCGAGACGAAGACGGCGTCGCATTCAGAGGCGAGGCGCTTCATCTCCTCGGTGCCCACGGGGCTCTCGAGGTGCACGGTGATGTTGCCCACGCCGAGGATCGCGTTCACGTCCTCATCGAGGCGCTCGCGTGGAAAGCGGTAGGCCGGGATGCCGTAGCGCATCATGCCGCCCAGGTGCTTCTTCTCTTCATAGAGCTCGACCTTGTGGCCCATGAGCGCAAGGAAGTAGGCGCACGTGAGGCCGGCGGGGCCGCCGCCGATCACGGCGACGGTGCAGCCGGTGTCCGGAAGGCGCTTCGGCGTCGGAACGGTGTCCGCCGCCGCCTGGTCGCAGGCGTACTTCTTGATCGCGCGGATGTTGATCGGCGCGTCGATCAGGGTGCGGCGGCATCGCTTTTCGCAGGGGTGCTCGCAGACGTAGCCGCAGGCGGTCGGGAAGGGATTGTCCTTGCGGATCAAGGCGACCGCATCGGCGCTGCGCCCTTCGGCGACGAGCGCAATGTAGCCCGGCACGTCCACGTGCGCGGGGCAGAACGTTTCGCACGGCACCGACTGCGCGACGCCCTTCTGGCAGGCGTGCTCTTCGACGTGGTGCTTGTATTCGTCGGCGAAGCGCGTCATGCCGTCGAGCACCGCCTGCGCGGCGTCGTAGCCGATCGCGCAGTCCGAGCCCGAGCGGATCATTTCGGCGAGGGCCTTGAGGCGCTCGAGATCCTCGGGCACGGCTTCGCATTCGACGATGCGGCGCAGAAGACGCGCCAACTGCGGCAGGCCGTCGCGGCAGGGGACGCACTTGCCGCAGGTTTGAAGAGCACTCGCCTCAAGAAGGCTGAGCTGGAGCGCGAGGGCGCACTGCCCCGGCGGGGTGGCTTCGATGCGGCGAGAGAAACCCAACATGGTTTCTTCGTTGCGCGCATCGGTTACGGGGATGGAATGAACGGATAGTCGGGCCACGAACTGCTCCTGAGACGATCTCGTCCGCGCGCGCGTATGTTGAAGTATTTCTTTGTCGGCGCACGGGGTGGGGTTGCCGAAGAGTCTTAAGGGTATTTTCGTTCACGTTATCCCTTAACTCTTCTGCAGATCATTGTATCGGCAGGGTAGTCCGATGAGAAGACGATCGGCCGATTCTTTATGCGGCCGTAGGGCTCTCGCTCACTGTGGAAATAATTATACGGAGCTAGCCAAAAAGTAATATGTATTCCCGACTCCTTTGCGGCTCTAGTGGATCCGGCCGAAAGGGAGGTACTTATGCGTGGGATAGCCGCCCGGTTTTCGGGACGAACGGCGCGGGGCGAGGGCCGGGATGCGGATTTCAAGACAAAAGGCGCAGATGCCGAAACATCTGCGCCTTGAATCTGGTGCCCGGGAAAGGACTCGAACCTTCACGGCCGTGAAGCCGCCAGCACCTGAAGCTGGTGCGTCTACCAATTTCGCCACCCGGGCGGTAGGAAACGAATTCTGCCTTAGAGTTTATCCGTTGTCAAGAGGCTGATCCAAAAATTCCTGCTTCAGGCCGCTTGGATCTTCTTTTCTGCGTTGCGGATGCCGGCGGCGATTTCGACGCAGCGGCTGCGGTGGGCGATGAAGAGCGAGAGCGCGACGCCGGCGGCGGCGGCGATAGCGACGTCGAAGCGGAAGAGGTTGTGGATCGAGAGGTTGCGCGCGATCCACAGGCCGTGATGAGCGGAAATGGAGAAGTTCGAGAGGCTCCCGGCACTGTAATAGATGCCGGTGGCCTTGCCCTTGGCGGCCGGGAACTGAGCCGCGAGGAGCGCGAGGCCGAGCTCTGCAGGACGCCGCCTGCGCGGTTGAGTGTTTGAGGCTCCGGAGCGGTTCCGGAGCCCGAAGAAGGCCGACCCCATGCACCGGACCTCCCGCGCGGGGTCGTTCTGCTTTAGATTTATGGCGGCCGCATTCACCGCGTTTCGTCCTCGCCCAAACCGAGGACTTTTCACCCACAGCGCCTGCGCTGATCTTTTGAGCATGTCGAAGAAGAAAAAGAAGGCCCTGCCGCCCCCGCCCCTTCCGGAAGTCACCCCTCAGGAACTTGAGAAGGCCCGCGCCCTCATCGCCGGCATCGGCATGGACATCGCCTACGGCAACGCCAAGAAGCGCCTCAAGCGCGATCTCGACTGGTCGAGCGAGCTTGCCAACGCCGTCGTCGTGAAGCTCTACGAAGAGGGGTTCGAATCGGACGGCACGAAGAACTGGTTCGTGCATCCCGAGGCGCAGACCGCGACGGGCGTGGTGCAGGGCGCACGCAGGCCCGAGAACATGACGGTGTCGCCGCAGGGCGAGCTCGGCGATGATCTGCCGGTGTCTCCCTTCTCGCACTACATTCCGGGCGACGTGGTCGAGCTGCGCCGCAGCGTGACGGGCTGGCGCATCGGGCGCTTCATCGCCCGCGCGCAGAAGCGTTGGGTCTGCCACCTCCACTTCCACACCGGGGACTACGGCATCTTCCGGCCCGTCTCCTCGTTCGCGCCCTTCGATCTCGGCGTGCCTGCGGCGGAGATTCCCGCCGGCGTGGACCTCGAGCACGACGCCGTCGAGCTCGAGCTCCCGGCGGACTCCGCTCCCGAGGGGGTTCTGAGCACCGAAGTGTTCGACGACGACAACTATCTGCTCCTGCCGGCGAAGTTCGTCCGCAAGGTGGGCGTGATGAACGACCCCTTGGGCGAGATGCAGATCGCCTCGGCGCAGTTCGGCGTGCCGATCGACTTCAGCCCGGAGACGCTCGCCGAGGCCGCGGCTCTCCCGGACCGCGTGGACCGCCGGAGCCTCGCGCACCGCGTGGACCTCACGGACCTTCCCTTCGTCACGATCGACGGCGAGGATGCGCGCGACTTCGACGACGCGGTCTACTGCGCCGCGCTCCCCGAGGGCGGCTGGCGCCTTCTCGTCGCGATCGCCGACGTGAGCCGCTACGTGAAGCCCGACAGTCCGCTCGACCGCGACGCTCAGATCCGCGCGACCTCGGTCTACTTCCCGGCGTCGGTCGTGCCGATGCTCCCCGAGAAGCTCTCGAACGGCCTCTGCTCCCTCAACCCGGGCGTGGACCGCCTCGTGATGGTCTGCGACGCGCTCGTGAGCTCCGAGGGCGACACGACCGCCTATCAGTTCTATCCGGGCGTCATTCATTCGCACGCCCGCCTCACCTACACGGCCGTCTGGTCGGCCCTTCAGGGCGAGCCCGCCGGGCTCGAGGCCCTCGGCCCCCGCATCGAGGAGGTCCGGCGGCTTCACGCCCTCTACAAGGCGCTCCGCGCCCGCCGCGCCGAGCGCCACGCGCTCGACTTCGAGACGCAGGAGTCGCAAGCGGACTTCAACGACAAGGGCGAGATCACGGGCTTTCACGTGCGCGAGCACAACGACGCGCACCGAATGATCGAGGAGGCAATGCTGGTCGCCAACGTCTGCGCCGCGGAGTTCGTGCTCGCCAAGAAGCAGATGACGCTCTTTCGCGTGCACGACAAGCCCGATGTGAAGAAGTTGGATGAACTCAAGACGCTCCTCTCGAGCTTCGGCATCAAGATCGACGCGGATCCGAAGAAGCTCGCCGAAGAGCTCTCCCGCGTGATTCTCGAGACGAAGGGCAGGCCCTACATCCAGACGGCGGTGCTGCGCACGATGCAGCGCGCGTGCTACCAGCCCGACAACGTCGGGCACTTCGGGCTCCAGTACCCCGCCTACGCGCACTTCACGTCGCCCATTCGCCGCTACCCCGACCTGCTGCTTCACCGCACGATCAAGGGCATCCTCTCGAAGAAGCCCTACGTGCCGAAGATCGAGTTCGACGACGCGGAGGTGATGACGGGCTACCACGCGAGAAAGTTGGGCGCCCGCCCTGAGGCGGAGCGCTCCGCCGCGTCCGGCGAGAAGACCCGGGCGGAGGCGAGGAAGGCCGTCTGGCGCCGCCTCGGCATCATCTGCTCGTCGGCCGAGCGCCGCGCCGACGACGCCTCGCGCGACGTGATGAAGTTCCTCAAGTGCGAGTTCCTGCGCAAGCGCGTCGGCAAGTGTTGGGACGGCGTCGTGACGGGCATGTGCCCGGCGGGCGTTTTCGTCGAGCTCGAACAGATGCCCGTCGAGGGGTTCGTCCACATCTCCAAGCTCGGCTGGGGGTACTTCGACTACGACCCGGCGCTGCAGAAGATGAGCTCCTACGAAGAGATGGTCGAGATCCGCCTGGGCGACCGCGTCCGCGTGCGCCTCGAGTCCGTCGAGCTCGACTCGCGCCGCATCAACTTCACGCTCGAGTCGAGCTACGCGCGTCACACGATCAAGGGCGCGGGGGGTGGTCGCCGCCGCGGGTCCCGCTGGGGCTACGACGGGTTCGACGACGACGATTTCTTTTGACCGGGCGGACGTCTCCTCCGGACGGGCGCGATAGAATGCGCGCCCGCGCCGCGCGGCCTCCCCTGCTGATCCTGCGGGTCCCGCGCCGCCCGTCCTCCACCACCGCGAAAACCCACAAAAGAAGATCACCATGAAGCGAGAACCGAGCCGATCCGACCGAAATGAAGCGCGCGCCGAGCGCGAACGGGCCCCGAAGGCCGAGAAGCTGCGCGCGGGAACGGTCGTTCTCGCGGGCTTTCACGCGGTCGCGGCACGCCTTTCGCTCGACGCGGGCTCGATCGAACTCGTCTACGTCGACCCCGAGCGCCGCGACAAGCGCATGCGCGAGATGCGCGAGAAGCTCTTCGCGCAGGGCATCAAGGTGATGAACGCCGACGCGCGGCGCCTCGAGGGGCTCTCCCCCGACGTCCCGCACCAGGGCATCGTCGCGATCGCCGCCGAGCGCGAGAACACGCTCGACTTCGCCGACCTTCTCGACCAAATCACCCCGAAGACGCTCCTCCTCATCCTGGACGGCGTCACCGATCCGCGCAACTTCGGTGCGTGTCTGCGCGCCGCGGACGCCGCGGGCGTGCAGGCCGTGATCGTGCCGAAGGACCGCTCCGCGCGCATGACCCCGGCGGCCGCCAAGGCCGCGGCGGGCGCCGCTGAGACCGTTCCGGTGGTCGCCGTGACAAACCTCGCCTCGGCGATCATGGAGCTCCGCGACAACGGCGTGACGGTCGTGGGCACCGCGGGCGAGACCGACAAGAGCATCTACGACTTCGATCAGGCGAAGGCCTTCGCCTGGGTGCTCGGCGCCGAGGGCGAGGGGCTCCGTCAGCTCACGCGCCGCCGCTGCGACGCGCTCGCCGCCATTCCGATGGTGGGCAGCGTTGAGAGCCTCAACGTCTCCGTCGCCGCGGGCATCTGCCTCTTCGAGTCGCTCCGCCAGCGCCTCGCCGCCGGTCTCGTCGCGCCGGGCGAGGCCGCCGGCCGCCTCTGATCGGGGCGCGGGAAAAATAAATCCGCTTTTTCGTGCAGGCCGCGGTTCCTTCATGTAGAATCGCGGCCTTTACTGTCCTTGCCGCACTGGAACGACGCTCTGGGCGGCTTTTTCCGCAAGGAGGCTAAATGCGTCACTACGAAATCTGCATCATCGTGCACCCTGACCAGAGCGAACAGGTCCCCGCGATGATCGAGCGCTACAAGACCCTCGTCGCCGAACAGGGCGGCAAGATCCACCGCATTGAAGACTGGGGCCGTCGTCCGCTCGCGTACCCGATTGAAAAGCTCGTGAAGGCGCACTATCTGCTCCTCAACATCGAGTGCGGCCATGAGACGATTCTCGAGATCGAAAACGGCTTCCGCTTCAACGACGCCGTTCTTCGTCACCTCACCGTGAAGACGAAGCATGCCGAAACCGCTCCCTCCCCGATGATGAAGGTCGTCGAGAAGGAAGAGGCCCGCAAGGTTGCCGCCGAGGCCGCCGCGGCTGCTCAGGAAGGGACCGCTCAGGCTCAGGCCTAAGAGCACGGTCCGGACGCCGGAATTCTCCGAGTGAATTCAATCGAGATCAGCGGTGTGCTGATTGAGCGCGAGGCGGTGAGGTTCACCCCCGCAGGCATCGAGGTCTTCGAAGCCGAGCTCCACCACCGCAGCGAACTCGTTGAAGCAGGAAGAATCCGCACGCTCGAATACGACTTCAGCGCCGTCTCGTACGGTGCATGCGCGAAGCGGCTCAACGCCCTCGCGATCGGCGCGGAGATCCGCATCAAGGGATTCCTCGCGCCGAGGTCGATGAAGGGCCGGCGTCTGACAGTACACATCACGGAATTCAATTAGAGAGGTCATCAAATGGCTTTTGGTGCTAAGGGCAAGGGCAAGCCCCGCCGTTCGAACCAGCAAAACTCCCTTTTCAAGCGCAAGAAGTTCTGCCGCTTCACGGCCGAACACGTTGAGCAGATCGACTACAAGGACGTCGAGACGCTGCGCGACTTCATCCAGGAAAACGGCAAGATCATGCCGGCTCGTCTGACGGGCACGAAGGCGCACTACCAGCGTCAGCTCGACACCGCCATCAAGCGCGCCCGCTTCCTCGCCCTCCTGCCCTACACGGACAACCAGTAATCGACGGGAGAAGTATCAAATGCAAGTCATTCTGCTCGAAAAGATCACCCATCTCGGCGACCTGGGCGACATCGTCAAGGTGAAGGACGGCTACGGCCGCAACTTCCTCATCCCCCAGGGCCACGCCAAGCGCGCCACCAAGCAGGCCATCGCCGAGTTTGAGGCCCGCCGCGCCGAGCTCGAGAAGGCTCAGGCCGAACGCATCGCCGCCGCTGAGGAGCTCGCCTCCAAGCTCAACGGCGCTGAAGTCGTGATCGCCTCCAAGTGCGGCGTCGACGGCCGCCTCTTCGGCTCCGTCACGAACGCCGACATCGCCGAGGCCGTGGACAAGCTCGGCTTCCAGATCAAGAAGTCGCAGGTCCGCACGCCGCTCGGCGCCATCAAGGCGACCGGCGAGTACACGATCACGATCGGCCTCCTCACGGAGATCACCGCCGACGTCGTGGTCAAGGTCGTCGCCGAGGAGTAACCGCTCCGACGAGTGTTTTCCGCAGTTCGTGAGGGCGCTCAAGGGCGCCCCCGCGGAAGCGGACAAGGCTCAGAAAAGAGCTCCCGCAGCCTCAGGGCCTATGGGAGCTTTTTTTCGCGCCCGCAGAATCCGATGAGCTTTCAAAATACTTCAAGAAAGTCAATAAGTTGTATGGATTCGTCGGTTGTTGCGTTCGATCAGTGCGCAGGGGGCGCGCGGCGCACCCGTTTGCCCGATAATCTCTCCTTTCCCCGTGGTCCCGCCCGGACCGCTTGCCACCTCCACAGAGCCCCAAGGAACGTCAACTCCCCCGGCCTGAAGGCCGAGGCTTGTGAAAGCAGGCCTGGTTGACCAGCCTAAGTTTTTCGAGAACTGCGTTGCAGACAGGTTCAAGACCCACCTCGGAATACTTCCTCAGTTCCGAGCCCTGGAAGCCTCAGAAGCAGACAAGCATTGGGTACGCACGAAACGGTCTGAGGCATAACGCCGGTCTGTTCAACATTGGCGAGGGGAATTGCTCCGCCCGAAAGGGCGGGGCATGTCACGGGCGTCAGCCCGAAGAATCGTAAGGTTCATTTTTCATGTCAACATCAGTTTTCGTATTGGACAAGAAGCACCGGCCCCTGATGCCGTGTCGCCCCGCAAGGGCGAGACAGCTTCTGCGGGCGGGCCGCGCACGGGTGGTGAAGCGCTTCCCCTTCGTCATCCGGCTCGTGGACCGCACTTTGGAGAAGTCCGAAGTTCAGCCCGTGCTCATCAAGCTCGATCCCGGCTCAAGGGAGACGGGCGCCGCCGTCGTGCGGGAGGACGAGAAGAAGCGGCATCATGCGCTCGCGTTCTTCGTCATCAAGCATCGGGGTGACGCCATCCGCGACGCGCTCAAGGCGCGCAGCGCATTTCGTCGCCGCCGCCGGTCGCAGAATCTCCGTTATCGCACTCCGCGCTTTCTGAACCGCGTCAGGCCCAAGGGATGGCTTCCGCCTTCTCTGCGGCACCGCGTGGACACGCCCCTCTCCGCCGTGAGGAAGATGTGCCGGTACCTGCCGGTGAGCGGTCTCGCGATGGAGTTGGTGAAGTTCGATTCACAGAAGCTCCAGAACCCGGAGGTCTCGGGCG
>NZ_DAVZJY010000029.1:0-15332 GCF_052272535.1 Sutterella sp.
GCGCTGCGGCGCGCCGCCGCGCCGTTCGCAAGCGCGACGAAGTCCGCGACCGTGAGCGTCTCCGCGCGCGCCGTGGGGGAGATGCCGAGGGCGCTGATGCCTTCGGCGTCGAGGAAGTCGGCGACGGCGTTTCTCAGCGTTTTCCGGCGCTGCTGGAAGGCGGCGGCGACGAGCGCACCGAAGACCTCGCCGTCGACGGGCAGAAGTTCCGACTCGGCCTTGGGCACCATGCGCACGATCGAGGAGGTGACCTTCGGCGCGGGCGTGAAGGCGCCGGGCGGCACGTCGAAGAGCTTGTGCATCACGTAGCGGTACTGCAGCATCACCGAGAGGCGCCCGTAGGTCTTCGAGCCGGGCTGTGCGGTCATGCGGTCCACCACCTCCTTCTGCAGCATGAAGTGCTGGTCGATCACGCGCCCCGCGGCCGGAAGCAGCGCGAAGAGGAGCGGCGAGGAGATGTTGTAGGGGAGGTTGCCGAAGACGCGCAGCCGCCGGCCCTCGAGCACGGTGCGCCAGTCGAGCGTGAGGGCGTCCGCCTCGATCAGGTCGAGCTCGCCCGGCTGGAACTGTCCGCGCAGAAAGGCCGCGAGGTCGCGGTCGATCTCGACGGCGGTTTCGTGCCCGGCGAGGTTCACCACCTCGCGGGTGAGGGCCGCCTGACCCGGGCCGATCTCAATCAATTCGTCGCCCGGCTTCGGGTCGATCGCGCGGGCGATCCGCTCGATCCAGTGGCGGTCGTGGAGGAAGTTCTGTCCGAAGCGTTTGCGGGCGTGGTGCCCTTCAAGCCATTCTTGCGTCACGGTTCTTCTGGAGGGTGTGGGCGAGTTCAAGGGCCGCAGCCATGCTGCGGGCGTCGGCGACGCCGCGGCCGGCGATGTCGAGCGCCGTGCCGTGGTCGGCCGAGGTGCGCACGTAGGGCAGGCCGAGCGTGACGTTGACGCCTTCGGCGAAGCCCACGTGCTTCAAAACGGGAAGTCCCTGATCATGGTACATGCAGAGGACGGCGTCCCACCGCTCCATCTTGCCCGGAACGAAGATGGTGTCGGCCGGAAGCGGCCCGACGAGGGTGGAGTCAGAGTCGGCCATGCGCGCGAGCACGGGCTCGATCACCTCGATCTCCTCGCGGCCCATGTGGCCGTTTTCGCCCGCGTGTGGATTGAGGCCGGCGACGGCGATCACGGGGTGGTCGATGCCGTAGCCCTCGACGAGACCCCGGCGCAGGATCGTGATCACCTCGGTGAGCGACTCCTGAGTCACCGCATCGGGCACTTCGCGCAGCGGCAGGTGCGTCGTGGCGAGCGCCACCTTGAGGGCGTCGCACTTCGGAGACGAGACGAGCATCATCACGACGCGTCCGACGCCCGCGGCTTCGGCAAAGAACTCCGTGTGGCCGGTGAAGCGGTAGCCCCCTTCGATGAGGATGCTCTTCTGCACGGGTGCGGTGGCGACCGCTCCCGCCTCGCCCGCGGTGACGAGGCGGTGCGCTTCTGCGAGCGTCTCGATCACGTAGGGGGCGTTCGCGCGCGAAAGCCGCCCCGGCACGGACAGTTCGCGCAGCGGCACGTGGTGGATGCGGACGTTGCCGGGGAGTTCGGGCGCGAGGCCGAGGCGGCGCGCCGTCTCAAGGAGCATCCCGCGGTCGCCGATCAGGAGAACGGGTTCGGTCGTGCCCCAGGCGGCGCGTACGGACACTTCCGGGCCGATGCCGGCGGGTTCTCCCGTCGTGACGGCGATGGGTTTGTGGTTGGTCAAGGTGGACCCCCTTCAAATAAAGAGGACGGCGGCCCGGGAGCGGGCGGCCGTCCTCGGCGCTCAGCTTGTAATGGCGGCGCGCATCAGCGGCGCAGCGCTTCCTTCAGCTGCGGATCGCGGATTTCGACGTAGGCTTCGTCGCGCAGCTCGCGCTCCCAGTTGTAGTTCGCCTCGGCGAGCTTCTTCTGGCGGATCGCCTGACGGGCGGCGAGGCGCATGCGGTCGGGGTTGCCCGCCTTCTCGGTGCGGCGCTCGACCACCTGAATGAGGTGGTAGCCGTAGGGCGTGCGCACGGGCTCCGAGATCTGACCGGGCTTGAGCTTGTTCATCGCCGCCTCGAAGTCGGGCACCGTGTCGCCGGGAAGCACCCAGCCGAGGTCGCCGCCGCGCGTCGCGGTGGAGTCCACGGAGTGCAGGCGCGCCATCGTCGCGAAGTCCGCTTCGCCCGACTCGACGCGGGCCTTGATGTCGTTGAGGCGGCGCAGAACGTCCGCCTCAGGCGTGATGTCCGAGACGAACATCAGGATGTGGCGGGCGTGGGTCTGCTCGACCGGGCCGCCGCCCAGCTTTGCCTGCACGCCGTCGCGCTTGCCCTCGACTTTGAGGACGTGCCAAGCGCGCTGCGAGGAGAAGACGATCACGGCGTCGTCCGGATGCGTGCGCACCGCGTCGGAGAGGGATGCGGGCATCTCGGGGAGCGTCTTCCAGCCGAGGTCGCCGCCCGTCATCGCGTTGTCGGCGCGGGAGAAGGACGCGGCGAGCAGCGAGAAGTCCTCGCCCTTCTTCGCGCGTTCGGCGAGCGACTCGGCCTCGCGCTTCACCTTCTCGTTGTTGGCGGCCGTCTCCACAGGGAGCAGGATGTGCGCGACGTGGTATTCGGTCGTGTCGTCGCCCTTGAAGCCCGCCTTCTCGGCGAGGAAGGCGTCGACTTCGCTCTCGGGGATCTCGATCTTCTCGTTCACCTCGCGCTCGCGCAGGCGCTGCGTGGTGATTTCGTCGCGGATCTCGTCGCAGAAGGCCGAGAAGGTCACGCCGTCGGCGAGGAGCCGCTGACGGAGCTCCTCGACGTTGAGGTTGTTCTGGCGCGCGATCTGCTCGATCGAGGCGTTCACCATCTGGTCGTCCACGCGGATGCCCGTCTGACGGGCGCGCTGCAGGATGGCGCGTTCGCTGATGAGGCGCTCGAGCACCTGGGCGCGCAGTAGGTCCATCGCAGGGAGCTGGATGTTCTGGCGGCGCAGGTTGATCGCCACCGTGTGCACGCGCTGCTCGAGCTCGTGCTCGGTGATGACGTCGTTGTTCACTACGGCGACGATGCGGTCGAGTTCGCCCGCATCGAGGGCCGAGGGCGCAGGGGCTTGTGCGGGCGCGGCCGCGGGGGCCGCGTAGCCGAGGGCCGACTGACCCGAACCGTCCATGACGCTCGCCGCCTGGGCGGCGCCGGCCGCAAGAACAAACGCAGCGCCGAGGGCGAGGCTGCGGGTGAGGGAGATCTTATTCATAGAAGTCGTAGGGACCCGACGTCGTGGGCAGAGCCCCCGTCGTCTGATAGCCGCGGATGTTGCGGCGCAGTTCGGAAAGCGGATTGATGCCAATGCTACCGAGCCCGTTGAGCTCGAGTTGTAAGAAGAAGTTGGACTCCTGCTCGTTCGAGGCGGTCGTGTAGCGCTGGGCGGCGAAGCGCAGCGTCCAACAGTCGTGGAGGTACTCAAAGCCGCCGATGAGTTCGATGGGCTTCTTCTTGTGCAGCGAATAGTTGTAGCGGAAGAGGCCGTAGAGGCGGTTCCAGATCGGCCACTGGACCTGGAAGTCGACCTGCTTGATGTTGTCTTCGGACGTTTCGCTCGCCGCGTAGTTGTAGCGGTAGTAGAGCCCCATGGTGGACATGCGCTTCGGGCTCCAGGTGAGGCCCGTCTTCACGTTCACCATGCGGTTGAGCGACGAGGAGTACTGGGTGTTGGCCGAGGCGTAGAGCGACCGCGTGAGGCGCGCGCCGATGCTCCCGAGGAGGTCGCTGCGCACGTTGGCCTGCTGCTGGGCGGCCGCGAAGTAGTCCTTGTCGCCCTCGTTGAGGAGGTCCACGCGCTGGTCGCCGAAGTACTGGCGCTGGCCCACGCTCGCGCGGAAGAGCTCAAGCCCGCTCTCCTTGTCGATCCAGCGCGAGGAGACCACGGCCGTGAGCTGGTTGGCCTCCGAGACGCGGTCGTAGCCCGAGAAGAGGTTCGGCGTGAAGAGCGTCGCGGAGGAGAGGTCCGCCGCGGTCGAGTCGAAGATCGGAATGTCGCTCTGGTCGCGGTAGGGCGTGTAGGCGTAGTAGATGCGCGGCTCGAGCGTCTGGTAGGCGTCGCGGCCGAGGAAGCGCGCGTCGCGCTCGAATTCGAGCCCCGCGTCGAGCGTGAGGGTCGGCGTGAAGCGGCTCGGCGTGCGGTTCTGGTAGTACTTGCTCCGGTTTATGTCCGAGAGCTCGTACCAGACGCCGAGGAATTCGGCCTTGGGCACGACGAACCAGCCCGCGCCCCGGAAGGGGTAGCTCACCGACTGCGAGGCCGCCACGCGTGTGCCGCCGATGCGCGAGGGATGCGTGAAGCGCGTCGCCTCGAGGGTGGAGGCGAGCTCAAAGCCGTGGAAGTCCGCGGCGTAGCCGTTCACCGTCGCCTGCGGCACGCGCTCGTAGGGAATCACCTGCTGCACGCCCGTGATGTTGAGCGTCTGGTTCTTCGTCACGCGCAGCTGCGCGTTCCAGTAGGTGTCCGTCCAGGTGAGCTGATAGTCCTGCGGCAGCACGGTTTCGGAGGATTCGCGGATGCTCCCCGAGAAGTCCGTCACGTAGTCGTCGTCCGAAACGCGGTTGTAGTCGGCGCTGAAGCCGAGCTTGCCGCGGTGGTAGTTGGTCCGGATGCGCGTGCCCCAGCGGCTGTCGTCGTAGAGCCGGTCGTTGGGGAGGTAGTCGAGGTTGACCGTCGTCTCAAACGCGTCGTACTTGAAGCGCGCTTCGTTGCCGATCATCACGCCGCGCTTGGTCATCACCCGCGGCGTGAGGGTGTAGTCGTAGTTCGGGGCGATGTTGAAGTAGTAGGGCACCGAAATATCGACGCCGCGCGAGGAGCTCATGCCGTAGACGGGCGTGAGGAGGCCGGAGCGCCGCTCCGGACTGATCGGGAAGGTAAACCAGGGCGAGGCGAGGATCGGAACGCCCTGGAAGTGGAGCACGGCGCCGTTGCCCGAGGCCGACTGGTCGTACTCGTCGATCTCGAGGTCGTTCAAGCTGATGTACCACGCCTCGTCGTCGCGTTTGCACGTGGAGATCGTCACGTCCTCGAAGGTCGTGCGGTCGCCCGAGAGGAAGCGCACGTTCTTCGCGCAGCCGCGCAGGTTGCGCGGGGCGTACTCCCACTCGGCCTCGTCCATCGAGCCCTGGCGCGAGGTGAGGCGGAACTTCATGCTCGGGCCCGAGAAGCTCGCGCCCTGGCGCGAGAGGCGGGCGTTGCCCTTCGCCTCGACTTCGTCGGTGCGCTGCGTGTAGGTGATCGAGTCGGCGCGCAGCACCGCGCCTGCTCGGCGGATCTCCGCGTCGCCCGAGAGGTGCAGCACGTCTTCGGGGCTGCCCTCGATGCGTTCGGCCGCAACGAAGCTCGCGGCCTCTCCGCCCACCTCCGCGCGGTCGGGACTGAGCGAGGAGACGGATTCGAGGTCGACCCGCAGGGCGCCGGAGGCGGCCGGGGCGGCGTCTGCGCGCGCGGCGGCACAGAGGGCGGCAAGCGCGGCGGCCACGCTGAGCGCTAGGGCTCGGACGGGAGGCAGATGCATGTGAGGCTGACGGGTCTCCGGGGAGGCCTGTAAAATATTCGACTTTCTTGAAAAGCACCGAATTTCCGGACCGCTTTGTCTCCGGCGCTCGGCGCGGTGTTCGGATTTTATCAGGCGCCCTGAGGCTGCGGCCCTACGCAGGGCCCGGGGCTTCGGCCTTCACTTCAAAAGGTTTTTCTCCATGACTGAACGCGACGGGGCGCTGCGCGCCTGGTTGGGCGCGCAGAGCGCCGCATTCGGATTCGATCCCGACACGCTCGAGCCGGCGAGCGCCGACGCGGGCTTCCGGCGCTACTTCCGCGTGAAGCGCGCCGCCGGGGGCGACCTGATCGTCATGGACGCGCCGCCCGAACACGAAAACCTGCCGCAGTACCTCGTCGTGGACCGCCTCATGAAGGAGGCGGGCCTCAACGTTCCCGAGGTGTTCGCCGCCGACGTCGGGCAGGGCTTCGCCCTCATCTCCGACCTCGGGCGCGACACCTTCCTGCAGGTGATCAACGAGGAGAACGCCGCGAAGCTCATGGACGCGGCGACCACGGCGCTCGTCGCCTGGCAGCGGGCCTCGCGCCCCGGGGTGCTCCCGCCCTACGACCGCGCGGTCCTCACGCGCGAGCTCGAGCTCTTCCCCGAGTGGTACGTGAAGCGCCACTGCGGGGTCGAGTGGGACGAGAAGCGCCTCAAGTGGTGGCGGATGTCCTGCGAGTCGATCCTCAAAAGCAACCTCGCCGACCCGCAGGTCTACGTGCACCGCGACTTCATGCCGCGCAACCTCATGATGAGCGATCCGCTCCCGGGCGTGATCGACTTCCAGGACGCGCTCTACGGGCCGATCACCTACGACATCGCCTCGCTGCTGCGCGACGCCTTCGTGAGCTGGAGCGAGTCCTTCGTCCTCGACGTGACGATCCGCTACTGGGAGAAGGCGCGCCGCGCGGGGCTCCCCGTCCCGGCCGACTTCGGCGCCTTCTACCGCAGCGTTGAATTCATGGGCATCCAGCGCCACCTGAAGGTGATGGGCATCTTCGCGCGGCTCAACTACCGCGACGGCAAGCCCAAGTATCTCGCCGACACGCCGCGCTTCATGAACTACGCGCGCCAGACGGCCGGCCGCTACGTCGAGCTCTCGCCCCTGAAGCACCTGCTCGACGAGCTCGCCGGCGTCACGGAGAAGGCGGGCTACACGTTCTGAGGTAACAGACCGGCATGCGCGCCCTCATTCTTGCCGCCGGCGAAGGCCGGCGCCTGCGGCCCCTCACGCAGATCGCCCCGAAACCCCTCGTGCGCGTCGCGGGCGAGGCGCTGATCGTGCGGCAGATCCTGGCGTTGAAGCGCGCCGGAATCGTCGAATTCGTCGTGAACGCCGCGCACGGCGCGCGGATCCTCATGGCCGAGCTCGGCGACGGCTCGCGCTGGGGCGTCTCGATCGAATGGTCGGTCGAGGGAACCCGCACGGCCGACGCCCTCGAGACGCGGGGCGGCATCGTCCGGGCGCTTGCGCTCCTCACCCGCGGGGGCGAAGAGCGCTTCCTCGTCGCCGCGGGCGACATCGCGACCAACTACGACTTCGCGGGGCTGCGCGCCCGCGCTGAGGGGCTCTCCCACGCGGGCGGGCTCGCGCACCTCGTGCTCGTTCCCAACCCGTCCTTCCACGCCAAGGGCGACTTCGGCCTCGAGAACGGTCGGATCGTCCGCTCGGGCGCCGAGAAGTTCACCTTTTCGAGCCTCGCGGCCTACGACGCCGCGCTCTTCGAGGGGCTTGACGACGCGCGTGCGCCGCTCTTTCCCTGGATGTTCGGGGCGATCGACGCCGGGCGCGTCACGGGCGAAGTGTTCCGCGGCCGCTGGGCCAACGTCGGCACCCTCGAGGAGTTCGGGCGCGCCGAGGCGCTCTTCGGCGAGGGAGGCGCGTCATGAGGATCGGTCCGCACGAGCTCGCCTCGCCCGCCCTGATGCTCGCCCCGATGGCGGGCTTCACCGATCTGCCCTTCCGCTCGCTCTGCCGGCGCTTCGGCGCGGACTATGCGGTCGCCGAGATGACGGCGAGCCGGGAGGATCTGCGCGCGCGGCAGAAGAGCCGCACCCGCTGGGTCGAGCCCGGCGAACGGGGCCTCAAGGCCGTGCAGCTCCTCGGCGCGGACCCCGCCGTGATGGCCGAGGCCGCCCGGGCGGCCGAAGCCGACGGCGCGGACGTGGTCGACGTCAACATGGGGTGCCCGGCCAAGAAGGTGCTCTCGCGCGAATGCGGCAGCGCCCTCATGAAGGATCCCGCGCTCGCGCGCGAAATCCTCGAGGCGGTCGTGGGCGCCGTGAAGATTCCCGTCACGCTCAAGATGCGCACGGGCTGGGACCGGGAGCACCGCAACGCCGTGGAGTTCGCCCGCATGGCCGAGGCTGCGGGCGCGGCGATGATCGTGGTGCACGGGCGCACGCGCGCGGACGGCTTCAGGGGGGAGGCGGAGTACGACACCATCGCCCGGGTGCGCCGCGCCGTCGCGCTCCCCGTCGTCGCCAACGGCGACGTGGATTCCGGCCCCAAGGCGCTCGCCGTCCTCGCGCACACGGGCGCCGCGGGCCTCATGATCGGCCGGGCCGCCATGGGACGCCCCTGGATCTTCGCCGAAATGCGCGCCGCGCTCGAGGGCCGCTCCTACACGCCGCCCGCGGCGAGCGCGGAGGGACTTCTCCGGGTGATTCTCGATCACAGGGCGGAGCATTTCGACTACTATGACGCCCGCCGGGCGATGCGCCTCTTCCGCAAGCATCTCGCCCACTATCTGAAGCCGCTCGCTTCCACGCCCGAGGCCGAGGCGCGCCTGTCGGCGCTCCTCGCCGAAGAGGACGCCCAAGCGCAGACGGACCGGGTGCGCGCCTTCCTCGAGGCCCATGGGGTCGGGACGGGCGCCGCCGCCGCAGAACCTCAACACTTCCCCGCGTCTTGACTCCGATGATCCTGAAGGAGCTTTCCGAAACCGCCGTCGAGAACCTCCACTTCGAGGAGGACCCGCTCGGACGCGCGGACGCATCCGGGGACGACGAGCAAAACGGCCTTGAAGCGGCCGTCATCCGTCAGCTCGACCTCTATTTCGCGCGGCTCGAAGGCCGCGACCCGCATCCCCTTTACGAACTCGTCGTGCACGCCGTGGAGCGTCCGCTCATCGAATACGCCATGTCGATGTGCCACCACAACCAGTGCGCGGCGGCCCAGCTACTCGGCATTAACCGGAATACGCTGCGCAAGAAGCTCCAGGACCATGGAATGCTCCCGGCGCGGCGGACCTCCACAAAACTTAAGGAAAAGTAGACATGCGCAAGCAAGCACTTCTGAGCGTTTCGGACAAGACGGGCATCGTCGAGTTCGCCCGCGGCCTCGTCGCCGCAGGCTTCCACATCCTCTCGACCGGGGGCACCGCGAAGCTCCTCGCCAAGGAGGGCGTCGAAGTCCAGGAAGTGGCCGACTACACGGGCTTCCCCGAAATGCTCGACGGCCGCGTGAAGACGCTCAACCCGAAGGTCCACGCGGGCATCCTCGCGCGCCGCACGGTGCCCGAGCACATGGCCGCGCTCGCCGAGCACGGCATCGATCCGATCGACATCGTCTGCGTGAACCTCTATCCGTTCGAACAGACCGTCGCGCGCCCGGACTGCACGCTCGAGGACGCCATTGAGAACATCGACATCGGCGGCCCGACGATGATCCGCGCCGCGGCGAAGAACTGCGAGTCCGTCGCGGTCGTGGTGGACCCCGCCGACTACGAGACGGTCCTCGCCGAGCTCCGCGCCGAGGGTGAGGTCACGCCCGCCACGCGCTTCGCGCTCGCGAAGAAGGTCTTCGCCCACACCGCCCGCTACGACGGCATGATCACCAACTACCTCACGAGCCTCGACGCCGAGAACCGTCCGCAGAAGTTCCCCGCCGTCCTCACGCGCCAGTGGGAGAAGGTGCAGGATCTGCGCTACGGCGAAAATCCCCACCAGCAGGGGGCCTTCTACCGCGAGACCGTGGTCGCGCCGGGCCTGCTCGCCGGCTACGAGCAGCTCCAGGGCAAGGAGCTCTCCTACAACAACATCGCCGACAGCGACGCGGCCTGGGAGTGCGTGCGCTCCTTCACCGCTCCGGCCTGCGTGATCATCAAGCACGCCAACCCCTGCGGCGTCGCGGTCGCCGCGAACTGCGAGGAGGCCTATGCCAAGGCCTTCCAGACGGACAGCAAGTCCGCCTTCGGCGGCATCATCGCCTTCAACGGCCCGGTGACGCGCGAGTGCGCCGAGCGCGTTTCGCACCAGTTCGCCGAAGTGATCATCGCGCCGGAATTCGATGAGGGCGCGCTCGAGCTCTTCTCGGCCAAGAAGAACCTGCGCCTGCTGAAGATCGCCCTCGGCGGTGCGCACAACGACTTCGACTTCAAGCGCGTCGGCGGCGGCATCCTCGTGCAGACGCCCGACATCCAGCTCGCCACCGAGAAGGATCTGCGCTGCGTCACGAAGAAGGAGCCCACCGCGCAGCAGATCACCGATCTGCTCTTCGCCTGGAACTGCGCGCGCTTCGTGAAGTCCAACACCATCGTCTACGCCCGCGACGGCATGACGCTCGGCGTGGGCGCGGGCCAGATGAGCCGCGTCGACTCCGCGCGCATCGCCGCGATCAAGGCCGAGGAGGGCGGACTCTCGCTCGAAGGCAGCGTCGCCGCCTCGGACGCCTTCTTCCCGTTCCGCGATGGCCTCGACGTCGTGGTCGACGCCGGTGCGGTCGCCGTGATCCAGCCGGGCGGCTCGATCCGCGACCAGGAGGTGATCGACGCGGCGAATGAGCGCGGCATCGCCATGGTCTTCACCGGCGAGCGTCACTTCCGTCACTAATCGACTGTTGCACTTCGTTCGTGCGGTCCGCCCCGTCGCGGGCCGCGCGTTCGCGTATATTGGTTCGACGCGCCCGCGGCGCCCGGGGCTCCCCGACTGTGCTTCTCCCCCATGAAGCGCGGACGGCCGGAGCCCTTCGGCACATTGCGGGCTGCCGTTTCATTCTCCCAGGGAGAAATCCGTGAAAGACTTGAGCGAATCCATGCGCCTCACGCGCCGCGCGCTGCTCGGCGCCGGCATGGCCGCGGGCGTGTTCACCGCCTGTCCGGCGCTTGCGGATCTGCGCATTGAAATCACCGGCGTCGGCGCCAATCAGCTGCCGATCGTCATCCGTCCGTTCAAGGGCGCGGCCGCCGCGCCCGTTGATCCCGCGCAGGTGATCGGCGCCGACCTCGTGCGCTCCGGCGCCTTCCGTCTCGTCGATGCGCCGCCCGCTCAGGCCGATGAGAATCTCGAGAAGCCCGAAGGGCTCGCACAGGCCGCGCAGGCGGGCGCGACCATCTACGTGGTCGGCCAGGTGCAGAGCCTCGGGCAGTCGCGCTGGGACGTGCGCTGCCTCTTCTTCGACGCCGTCTCGGGCGAACTCCTCGACTCGGTGGGCTACAGCGCCGCGACGGACCTGCTGCGCATGGCGGCGCACCGGTGCGCCGACCGCATCTACACCAAGCTCACGGGCGAAGGCCCGATGTTCGCCTCGCAGCTCGCCTACGTCGCGCAGCTCGGCTCTCGCCGCTACGAGCTCGTGGTGGCCGACAGCGACGGCGGCGTGCCGAGAACGGCCCTGCAGTCGCCCGAACCGATCATCTCTCCGGCCTGGTCGCCCGACGGCCGGCGGCTCGCCTACGTGAGCTTCGAGCGTCGCAAGCCGATCGTCTACGTGCACGAGCTCGCCACCGGCGTGCGCCGTGCGGTCGCGGCTTTCCGCGGCAACAACTCCGCTCCGGCCTGGTCGCCCGACGGGCGGCAGCTCGCCGTGGCGCTCTCCCGCGACGGCCTCACGCAGATCTACCTCGTCAACGCCGACGGGTCGGGCCTGCGCCGCTTCACGCAGAGCTACGGCATCGACACCGAGCCCGTCTTCACGAAGGACGGTGCGTGGATCTACTTCACGAGCGACCGCGGCGGCACGCCGCAGATCTACCGCCAGCCCGTCGCCGGCGGACACGCCGAGCGCGTCACCTTCGGCTCGAACTACGCGATCAGCCCGACGGTCTCCCCCGACGGCGCGCGCATGGCCTACATTTCGCGCATCGACTCGAGCTTCCGCGTGGCGGTGATGGATCTTGCCACCGGTCAGGACCTTCTCGTCACCAACACCGACCGCGACGAGTCGCCCTCGTTCGCGCCCAACGGCCGCTTCATCGTCTACGCGACGGAAGTGAGCGGCCGCGGCGTGCTCGGCACCTGCTCGGCGGACGCGCGCCTCACCACCCGGCTTTCGGGCGAAGGCGACATCCGCGAACCGGCTTGGGGTCCGATCCTGCAGTAATTCCTCATTCCCCGAATTCTTTGTTTTCTTCTCTCAAGGAGCTTCATCATCATGACTTTCGGTTGGAAGGTCCTCGCCGCCGCTGCGGCCGCCGCCGCCCTGCTTTCAGGCTGCTCGTCCGTTTCGCTCGACGAGGGCGCCAAGGACGGCACGCTTGCGGGCGATCAGGTCAAGTCGACCGTTGTCCAGGATCCGTTCACGGATCCCTCGAACCCGCTTTCGCACCGTTCGGTCTACTTCGCCTTCGACTCCTATGAAGTCCAGCCCGAGTACGCCGCCGTGGTCGAGGCGCACGCGAAGTGGCTCGCCGAACATCCCGGCGTGAAGATCACCGTCCAGGGCAACACCGACGAACGCGGCGGCCGCGAGTACAACCTCGCCCTTGGCCAGAAGCGCTCCGAGGCCGTGCGTCAGCGCATGCAGCTGCTCGGCGTCTCCGCCGACCGCGTCGAGGCGGTCTCCTTCGGCAAGGAGAAGCCCGTCGCGACCGGCCACACAGAAGAGGCGTGGGCTCAGAACCGCCGCGCCGACATCGTCTATCCCGAAGGCACCGCGTCGGCGAAGTAACGCCCGGTTCAGCGCCAACCGCCGGGGCGTCCCGGTTCTTCGGGACCCGAGGGGTGCCCCTCCGCCGCCGGTAGCCTCATTCGACGATGGGGCGCCGGCGCTTTTGTTTCTGAGGTCCAGTCATGTCCCTTTCCCTCTCTCCCCTCGGTGTGCGCCTCGTGACGGCGGCCGCGGCGCTCTCGATCGCGGGCTCCGCCTTCGCCTTCGCCGACGACGATGCACGCCGCGCCATCCTCGAGCTGCGCGAAACCGTCAAGCAGCTGCAGAACGACGTGGACGTCGGCCGCAATACGCAGGTGCAGCTCGCCGATGAAATCAACGCCCTCAAGGAGCGCAACCGTCAGCTCACGGGCAAGGTCGAGGAGCTCTCCAACGCACTCGCCGTCGAGAAGCGCAGCGCCCGCACGCTCTACGAGTCGATCGACAAGCGCATCGGCGTCTTCGAGCCGCAGACGGTCGTGGTGGACGGCCAGTCCGTGCAGGTCGCGCCCGAGGAAAAGAAGGCCTTCGACGCGGCGGTCGCCCAACTCCAGGAAGGGAAGTTCCTCGCCGCCGAAAAGAGCTTCAAGGAATTCTGTGCCGGCTACCCCAAGTCGCCCTACCGCGCCGACGCGCTCTTCTGGTGGGGCACGAGCGCCTTCGGAGCCGAGCACTACAAGACGGCGATTGCATCTCAGAATCAGCTCCTCAAGGACTATCCGAAGTCTTCGCGCGCGCCCGACGCCATGATGCTCGTCGCCTCGTCGCAGGCCGCGAGCGGCAGCGTGACGGCCGCCCGAAACACCCTCAACAAAATCATCCGCACCTATCCGGAGAGCGAGGTAGCTAAGGACGCTAGGGCCAGGCTGAAAGTATTAACTCCAAATAAGTAAATGACCCCCTCATTTAGTGCCTTGCGTCAGGGATTCCCCTTCCGTCTGTGGAGTGGGTGATTCCCACCAATAGAGTGCCCCTAAGTAGAATGGAGCACATAGAGCGAGTCAAAGGGGAAGCAAAGGCCACGGCCTCGGAAATACTTTTTGACGAATGCGTTTTTGAAGTGGTCATTCATAATCAGATGACTGCGGATACTATAAGAGGCCGAGGTGCTTCCCTCCATCCGGGCGCCGAGGCTGATCAAACCACGAAGTTGATTCCGTCTGGACCAGTAGACGGGAATACTGGAGGTGTTCACAAATGACCCAATGCTGCAAGCATGTCGGCGCTGCCGCTTTCCGCTGCCCGCTCACGAACAAGGGCGCGGCCTTCACGGAAAAGGAGCGCGAGGAGCTCGGTCTGAGCGGTCTGCTTCCGACCGCCGTCTCCACCGACGACCAGCAGGTCGAGCGCATGCGCGAGATTCTCAACCGCTTTGAGAAGCCGATCGACAAGGCGCTCGTTCTCGACAGCCTCCGTGCGACCGACGAAGACCTCTACTTCCGTCTGCTCACGCGCTACATCGACGAATACATGCCGATCGTCTACACCCCGACCGTCGGCGAGTACTGCCAGCGCTTCAGCCACATCTTCCGCTATCCGCGCGGCCTTTTCATCTCCTACCAGCACGCCGGCCACGTCCGCGACGTGATTGAACGCGCCCCGAACAAGGAAGTGGACGTCATTGTCGTCACCGACGGTGAACGCATCCTCGGCCTCGGCGACCAGGGCATCAACGGCATGGGCATTCCTATCGGCAAGCTCGCGCTCTACACCGCCTGCGCCGGCATCAATCCCGCCAAGACCCTCCCGGTCGTCCTCGACGTCGGCACGAACCGCCAGGAATACCTTGACGATCCGCTCTACCTGGGTCTGCGCAAGCCCCGCACCCGCGGTCCCGAGTACGACGCCCTCGTCGCCGAGTTCATCTCCGAGGCCCGCCGCCGCTGGCCGAACGTCCTGATCCAGTTCGAAGACTTTGGCAACCAGAACGCCTTCCGTCTGCTTGAGCACTATCAGGACAAGATCCTCTGCTTCAACGACGACATCCAGGGCACCGCCTCCGTGGTCGTGACCGGCATGTACAGCGCCATGCGCATCAAGAAGGAGGCGATCACCGATCAGCGCTTCCTCTTCTTCGGCGCCGGTGAAGCCGCCACCGGCATCGCCAACCTGCTCGTCGACGCCATCGTCTCCGAAGGCGTTGACCGCGAAGAAGCGATCAAGCACTGCGCCCTCTTCGACTCGAAGGGCCTCGTGACGAAGAACCGCTTCGAAGGCCTCGCCGCCCACAAGAAGCCCTACGCCCACGACATGGCCGACACGAACTGCTTCCTCGAAGCGATCAAGCAGTACAAGCCGACCGCGATCATCGGCGTGGCCGCCACCCCGAAGACCTTCACGAAGGAAGTCCTCGAGGAGATGGCCAAGCTCAACGAGCGTCCGATCATCTTCGCGCTCTCGAACCCGACGTCGCGTGCCGAGTGCACCGCCGAAGAGGCCTACACGATCACGAAGGGCAAGGCGCTCTTCGCCTCCGGCTCGCCGTTCGACCCGGTCGTCTACGAAGGCAAGACCTTCGTGCCGCGCCAGGGCAACAACAGCTACGTGTTCCCGGCCCTCGGCCTCGGCGCCGTCTTCGCCCGCGCGAAGTGGATGCCTGACGGCATGTTCCTCGTCGCCGCGAAGAAGCTCGCCGAGCTCGTGAGCGAAGAGGACCTCGCCCAGGGATCGCTCTATCCGCCCCTCTCCGACATCCTTCCGGTGTCCGTTAAGATCGGCGCTGCGGTCGCGGCCTACGCCTACGACCACAACCTCGCCGGCAACGAACGTCCGGCCGACCTTGAGAAGGCCGTTGAGGAGTTCATGTATCGTCCGTAATGCGCGGACCCGTCCGGCCGCTCTGATGCAGACGGCCGGATGATGAACCCCTGAGGGCCCCCGG
>NZ_DAVZJY010000030.1:0-14984 GCF_052272535.1 Sutterella sp.
GTGCCGCATTCCTCCCCCACCTGAAGGAAGGGGACTCCTGCGGCAATCCTGTTGATAAGCTAAGCGCTCGCGGTGCGGATTTGGCGCGCTCGACCACCAGCTGCACGTCCGCCGGTTCCTAGACTCCTCTGAGAGCCGATTTTTCCTCCCTGTTTCCTCTTGCGAAGCAGGACCTCTTTCGGCATTTCTGGAATTTCCATCCGCCCGTACAGCTCATGCACCTCGTGCACCTCGTGCAGCTCGACGGGCGGTCTTCCTCTGGAGCATCTAGGGCTGAATAGGGCTGAAGCCTCTGGAGCAGGAGCACGTTGTGGCCTTGAGATACGATCCGACCGCCTATGAGACGTGGCGGCAGAACTTTGAGATGCGGCAGGCGCTCGCGTGGTTCGGCGGCTGTGCGTGGTACTTCGTCTGGGGCGACCTCTTCGGCGCAAGCGGAGCGACGCTCTGCTGTGCTCTGTGCTGCGCCCTGATGGGCCTTTGGCGCTTCAAGCCCGCCGTGCGGCGCCTGCACATGACGCTACGCCTTGCCGGCACGCCGCTCCCCTACATCGACTTCAAAGAGCTTCAGCAGATCCTGAATGACCCCGTGCATCAGAACGACATGTGGCTTGGGCGCGGGTTCGCGTGGGGGCAGACGCAGGCTCAGCGCGTGTCCGATCTCCTCAAGCGCGACTGGCACAGGACCTACCGCGAGGCGTTGGGGGCGCTCTACGTGCTCACATTCATGCGCAAGAACCTCGCGCTCTGCATCTTCAAGCCGTGGAAGGCCGTGCACGTCTACAAGGAGATTCAGAAGCGCGTGTCGGATGCGCAGGGTCAGCCATGGATTCACGGCGTGGGCGACGGTGAGGAGGACATCTTTCAGCCTGTTTCCCACACGGAAGGCCACACGCTCATCATCGGCACGACGGGCTCGGGCAAGACCAGATGCTTCGACCTTCTGATTTCGCAGGCGATTCTCAGAAATGAGACCGTCTTCATCATCGACCCGAAGGGCGACCGCGACCTGCGCGACAAGGCGAGGAGGGCGTGTGAGATGCTCGGCCGCGGCGACAAGTTCCTCTCCTTTCACCCGGCGCATCCGGAAGAGTCGATTCGCATCAACCTTCTGGCGAACTGGACGCGCCCCTCTGAAATCGCAGACCGAATTTCAGCGCTCATCCCCTCGGCTTCGGATTCAGACCCCTTCAAGAACTTCGCCTTCGGGGCTTTGAACGCCATCTGCAACGGGCTCTGCTCGGTCTACCGCAGCCCTACGTTGAAGAACCTCAAGCACTACCTTGCGGGCACCGGGTCCGGCGCCGTTTCAGGGCTCGTCATTGATGCGCTCAACACTTATCTGCGCACCTCACGTCCCGACCGCGTAAAGGAACTGGAGACCTACATCGCCGGGCAGAAGAAGCACGACCGCGAGTCGATCGCCAACGCGCTCGTTGAGTACTACCAGACCAATGGGCCGTCGGATTCCGACATGGACGACCTCGTGAGCATGTATACGCACAACCGCGAGCACTTCGGGAAGATGATCACGTCGCTTCTGCCGATCCTCTCGATGCTCACCTCCGGCGTCTTGGGCGACATGCTTTCGCCTCCGGAATCCGTTGAGGAAAAGCAGAAGCATACCTGGCGCGATACGAACGACTTGATTGCATGGAACCACGTCGTCTACGTTGGTCTGGACTCCCTTTCCGATCCGATGGTGGGCTCCGCTATCGGCGCGCTCTTTCTCTCCGACCTCGCGTGTGTCGCCGGCGCCCGCTACAACTTCGAGGGCCTAGAACCCGAAGTGGGTCAGGAAGTGTCCAAAGGAGGGTGGGCGTCGAACCTCCCCATCCTTGGCCGCTTCTTCAAGAAGCTCGGAAAGCCCAAGGCCCGAACCGTCAACATCTTCGTGGACGAGGCTGCCGAAGTCGTCAATACGCCCTTCCTTCAGATCCTCAACAAAGGCCGCGGCGCACATCTGAAGCTCTTCGTCGCGACGCAGACGATCTCCGACTTCGTTTCACGCATGGGATCGAAGGACAAGGCCAATCAGCTTCTCGGCAACCTCAACAACCGCATCTCGCTCCGATGCATCGACCCGGACACTCAGAAGTTTGTGACGGATGCTCTTCCGAAAACAAAAGTCTTCTCCATCCAACGTACCCAAGGGCTTTCCACGACGGTTCATGAACCGGTGCCGCGGGGAGGCAGTCTCGGCGAGCGCCTTGCCGAAGAAGAGGTGCCGCTCTTCTCCCCGCAGCTGCTCGGGATGCTCCCGAACCTTGAATTCATCGCCTCCCTCTCCGGCGGACATGTCATCAAAGGGCGCTACCCGCTCATCCTGAGCGACAAGAGCGAATACAAGGCCTAACGCCGCAGGAACGCGCCTGTGCTTCTTCTGTGGGAAAGGAAAGCCTATTAATCGGCATGAGCGATAGACTGACGCTATCGTCAGGGATCGCGACGTGCGTTTTCAATGGGCGTTACTCCAGGTCGTGCAACAGAAAGCAGAAACTGCTCTCTGTCGTGTCGGCTGAAAAATCACGGTTTCTAGATTGAAAGTGTCGAAATTCGCCTTTTTATCTGATGGGCGGTTTTCGCGCAGGACGACTTGTCATTTAAGGGTTAACCCGGTGCTCCAGGACGTCTCCCTTCAATTCGATTTAGCCTGAGTTCACAATGAACCGTGTATATAAAACTGTTTGGAATGCCTTGCGCGGCCAGCTTGTGGTCGTGAACGAGGTGACTTCCGCACATGCACAGGCCGATGCTTCCACGAAGACGGGTAGCGTCGTAACCAAATCCCAGCCGACGCCGCTCTTTATCTTTACCAGGACTGCGATGACGATGGCCCTCGCGGGAATTTTGGCAAGTCCGCTCGCCATGGCCGCGCCTGCTGCATCTGCGATTACTGAGGATACGTCGGCCTGGACGGTGACGGATCCGGACGGCACGACCGTCATTAACGAAAATTTTGACACGACGGGCGGCAAGTTCGGTGCTGTTGACATGTTCAATGGTTGGGGCAAGTCCGGTTCGGGCGAACTCACCAACAAGGTGCAGATCGGTGCCGGATCTACGGTGACTGGCGGTGTTTTCGGCTATGACGACGGCACCGATGACTTCTGGGGTGATGGTGAAGCATCGAATTTCGGCGACCGCAATTCTGCCGGTCTGCTTCGCTACCACACCATGATGATCGACGGCACTCTTAAGGATGCCGCTACGTACCATGACGTTGCTTCCAACTCGGAAAAAGCACAGGTCGGCACGATCAACTGGATCAATCGCGTGGCTGTCGGCGATGCGGGCGTTGTGAATGTTCAGGAAGTTCGCGTCGCTGAAGCTCTTGTCAATCGTGGTGATGTGACGGTCAAGGATCTCTACGTCAAGGATGGTGCAAAGATTCAGAATGACGGCACGATCCATGCGACGAATGCCGTAATCGGCACGAAGGCCGACATCTTCGACAAGAATACGATTGACATCAGCGCCATTGCGAAGACGGGTGCAACCGGCACGACGTTTACCAACGCGGGTACTGTGACGGTTGACGGCACGATGACGAACTACGCCAATGTGACGGATACCGAATCCGCAGGCAATTGGACGGTCAACAAGTTCATTAACGGGCAGGTTGCCACGACGGCGGGTGACGAGATCAAGTCTTCCATGCAGATTGCCAAGGATCTGCACGTCAAGGACACGCTGTGGAACACCGGCACCATTGAGGTCGGCGGCAATCTTACCGTCGACGTTTACGGCACGGGTACTGAAGACGCTGCCGACAAGGTTGAAAAGGAAGACAGCGGCACTTCGTTGAATTACACGAGCACGACTTACACGAAGAACCTCGGCACTCTCAAGGCCGGTTCGATGAATCTGGCCGGCGTGAAGAACTACATCACGGATTCCTACCTGGAAACTACGGACGGCACGGCCACTTCCTCTCTGGGTACCGTGACCAATGGCGGTACGATCAAGCTCGCAGGCAATGCCAATCTGACGGCTCTCAATCAGATTGAAGCCTATTCGAAGGATGCGACAGGCAGCACCTCGACCCCTGTCATGCCGACTTTCACGGCTCAGAAGGACGTGTCGATTGCGGGCCTTCTCAAGAACGTCGCCCGCGAATACACCTATGACGCGAATGAAACGGGCGGCGTCATTGACGTTAAGGGCAATCTATCGGCTCAGGACATTGTGTCCACGGGTTCGATTACGGCGAACAACCTGACGTCGGGCAAGGATGTCTTGAACTACGGCGCGATCAAGACGATTGGCAATCTGACCAGTACGGCGACGGTTAACAACCGTGGTTCTGTTGTGACTGGCGGTAAGCTCACGGCGAATACGCTGAATACGTATGAAACGGTAACCGCCGATTCTGCCGACATCACCAAGCTACATGTCGAAAAGAATCTAACGATTTCGAATAATGCCGAAGTTCAATTGCTCGAATACGGGAACGGTACGGTTCGGTTGAACAACGTTTTGTTGAAGGACAAGGGATACGTCACCGGTAGCGAAGATACTGACCTTGGTAAATACGGTATTTTGAACAACCTCGATGATCGTGATGAAAGTAGCAGTATTTATGTTACTGGCAAGATTACCGTTGACGAGTCGTTGAACGGCAAGTTAGTTGACATCGGTTCCTTTAATCATGCGGAATACGCAGAGATCGACGGTGGCAACAGCGAACTTCGGTTGAACAATCGCGGCGATGCGACGACGGATGCCGCTTCGACGATGATTTTGAACGGGAACGTGAAGGCTTCTCAGATTAATAATGAGGACGTGATTGTTGCCAAAAACATCAATTTGGACGTCGATTACATTGACAACGGCACCGTTGAAGAACACAACGGCCTCGGCGCGAAGCTGACTGGCGTCAACCAGATCAACTCCAAATACTACGTCTCCAATGCGGGCATCTTAGAGGCCAAGACTATTTCCGGAGGCGCACTGTTACTGGGCTCCACCTATCTGGAAAGTTTCTACAATCCCGACAATCCTGATGATGTTGTGGACTACGGATTTGACGGTAATGTTACGACAAAAGCAGAAAAAATTAATGCAGCGAGCGTCAAGTTCATCGGCAAGCACCTGAAGTCCAAATTGGAGTTGACAGGAACGGATGAATCGACTGTTACTGGCGACTTTAACTCGTATATCGCAGGCGTTGAAAGCTCCGAAAATTCGCAGCTGACAAAAGTTTCCAGCAAGGGTTCGCTTAACATCGGCGGCGCATTCAAGAATGCGAGCCAAGTTCAGATTGCCAAGAATCTGACGCTCGGCAAGACGCTTGCCAATCACGTCTATTCCAACGTTGCCGACTCTGGCAACATTGACGTCAAGGGTACGCTCAGTTGGGATGCCTACAATGACACAGCGGTAACGTCCTTCAATGACGGCAAGATCGTTGCTGGCATTCTTCATGGCGCAGGCATTGACAACCATGCAGGCGCAACGATTGAAGCCACCAATGCGGCGGCTAACTCTTCGCTTGGCACCGTGTCCAATCTCGGTACAATTACGCTCGCCGGTACGTCCACGTTTGATGCCGTTACCAATGCCAATACCATTACGCTCGCCGGTGCGGGTACGATGGCAAGTCTGAATCAGACGGCTGGTACGACGACGGCCAACGATGCGCTGACGCTCAACGGCGACAGCTCTGTTGCGGGTACGGTTGCCGTTACGAACAAGCTCACGACCGCAGGTCTCCTGAGCAATGCGGGCGCAATCACCGCAGGCTCTGCTGAAGTGGCCAAGCTGACGAACGACAAGGACGTGAACGTCACTGGACTTCTCCAGGCGACGAATACGACGACCAACAACAAGAACATTACGGCAGGCATTCTGAATCTCGCCGGTGTGACGACGAAGATCAACAGTCTTACGAAGTCCACGGATGCTGCTCAGAAGTCCACGTTCGGTGCAACGACCAACGCAGGTACGATTGAGCTTGCCGGTGCTTCCGCTTTCGGCGCAGTGACCAATACGGGCACTCTGAAGCTCGCCAAGGACGCTACGCTTGCGTCTCTGAATCAGACGGCGGGCAATGTGAACGCAGGCAATGCTGCGGTGACGATTGCGGGTCTTCTTGACAATGCCGCAGCGGTTACGGCGAAGTCTCTCTCCTTCAACAATGCCGCTTCCAAGAACGATGCAGCCGGTGTGATTACCACGACGGCAGGCGTGACGACGGGTAGCGACTTTACGAACGAAGGCACGATCAATGCGGGTACGGCCTTCAATGCTCAGGCTGGTATTTCGACCCTCAAGGGCACGGTGACGGCTGACAAGCTCGCGGTGGCAACGGGCGCAACGGTGAAGAACCTTTCCGAAACGAATGCGTTCAAGACGCTTGCTGCGAAGACGGGTTCCTTCATTGAGAACAATGTCTCGATGGCTCTGGACACCATTGCCGAAGGTGCGAACGTAACCTATAGCCAGACGGGCGGTGCGCTTACGACGGCGGATAACTCCTTCTTCAACAACTCCATCCTGAACATCTCGGGCGGTACGCTTGCCCGCACGGGCGACGGCTCGGGTGCCAATACCCTTGGCGAGGGCAATACCGTCAACATTTCCGGTGCGACCGCAGGCTCGTTCACCGATCAGACTCAGGTTGGCTCAGATTGGAAGGCAGGCCAGACCCTGGTTACTGTTGGTCTTCTCGATTCGAATTCCACGGTCAACCTGAAGTCCGGCGGCATTCTTGAGGCCGGTTCCATTGCGCTTACGGATAAGAGTCTGCACATGGACGGCGGCGCTCTGACGGCCTCTCTGACGAACTTCTTCGAAGGCGTTTCCGAAAAGGTCTACAAGATCAACGATGGTACGGAAACCACGCTCAATACGTCCGTTCTGGGCGCTTCGGATGTTTCCACCGTCAAGGACGACTTCAAGAACAACCTCGACTTTACGACCAATGGCGGTACGCTCGTCGTAACCGACAAGGCGGTTTCGCTTCGCGCTATTGCATCTGCTTCCTCGCAACTCAAGGCGATGGCAGGCGAAGGTGCGGATAGGGTCAATGTCGTGTTCACGGGTACGGCTGCGGGCGCATCCGGTGCGCTCAACGGCTTCTACTACGATACCTACCGCGAACTGAAGAACGAACAGGCCGCTCTGACCGGTTCTCACTTCATTGATCCGGGCGTCGTGTTCTCGAACATGGCCTTCGAAAACAAGGCTAACGAAGCCGGTACGTTCCGCGACAAGCTGGTGGTGGGTACGGGTGTGGCGGCTGCCGACACTTATGTGCTTGATGACTCCATCGGCTTTGCCCGCGTAGCAGGTTCTGACGATGTGACGGTCAACGGCGGCAAGACCTTTGCCCTTGTAGGTGAAAAGACGGTCGGTACGAATCTTCTGAAGACTGCCGACGGCACGATGCGCGTGACGGGCGAAGGCTCCAAGTTCGTCCTGGGTTCCAAGGGCGTTAGCGGCACGAAGGGTGTTCTCGGCACGCTGGCGGCTTCCGCAAAGGGTGCCGTTGACGTCGTGATGGGCGAATTCAATGTGAAGAACATGTCGCTCGCCGCCGCTTCCGGCAAGACGGATGCCAATGCCATCCTGAACGTGACGAACCTGACCGACGACGCGGCTTCCAGCTTCGTCAACAAGGGCAAGCTGACGGTTGCTGTGGCCGACGCTCTGAATGCGGCCTATACCAACGCAGGCACTTTCAATGTCAAGTCCGCTACGGCGCTCAACAAGAAGTTCACGAATACCGCTGGCAAGGCAATCTTCGAGCAGGCTCTCGCCGTCAATGACGCGATTTCCAATGCGAAGGATGCTCTGATTGAAGCGGGCGGCCTGACGGTTGCCGCGTCTCTCGACGGCACGTCCGCCGACAAGATGGTGAGGACTGCGGGCAAGATCGTTTCGACCGCCGCCAATACGGTTGCCGGTTCGATGATCGTTGACAAGACGGGCGGCTTCGTGGCTCTCGACAAGACCGACATTGCTGCTGGTCGAATCAACGTCTTGGGCGACAGCTCTTTCAAAGAGATCAATGTGGGTTCCAACACCCAGCGCGGCGATCTCGGTGCTGGCAGGGATGCGCTCATTCGTGCGACCGATCTGAAGGTGGCCGGCCTTGGCGCTCTGCGCCTCAAGGAAGGTGCCACGATTGTTGCCGATAAGATCAAGCTCAATGGTCGTGTCTACGGTAGCGGCGCCAACTGGACGGTTGGCCTCGTCGCTGCGGGCAAGTGGGATCAGAACAATCAGGAACGCCTGAACAACCTCATGGGTGACTATGCGAACACCACGCAATCTGTAGCGCTCATGTCCCTTGCTCCGATGCGTGCTCCGCTTCGTGCAGGCGCTTCGGCTGACGAATACAAGAGCAACGTCACGCTTGACACTGTTGAAGCTCCGAGCGCTTCCGATTTCGTAGTTGAAGGCGCGGATGTCAAGTACGTTATTGATGTTAATCGCGCTGCCTCTGACATCGACGGTGGCGAACTCGCCATCGACGTAGGTGCCAACAATGAATACAGCAGTCAGAGTGATACGGACTGGACGTACTTGGTAGGCCGTACCGACGGTCAGAAGATTAACGGTACTCTGACGTTGATGGACTCTGCCTATCTGACCGAAGGGAAGAAGATCACGGTTGAATCGACTGGTAGTCTCGTGGTCGAGGATGTGTCGCTTTCGACTCTCGGCTACCACCCGGGCTTCTTCATTGTTCGCGGCGAGCTTGACAACAAGGGCTCGATCAACAGCACCAATGGTTCCGGCGTGATTGTCGGCGGTGCAAACGGCATCATCACGACTCAGGCCGGTGCGGAAGACAACGGCAGGACGCTTGGTCTTGCTGGCAACGGGACTTACAAGGTCGCAGGTGGCGATGCCAACTATGGCAATCTGTTCATGCAGGACGGTACGCTTGAAGTTGCTTCCGGCTTCTTCGGTCTTGGACTCTCGAAGACCAATACCGCCTATGACGGCACGAAGAACGCCGTCTTTGCGACGAACAAGGCCGGTTTTGTCACCAACAACGGCAAGATCATTGTGGGCACTGTCGAAGCGGGTGAAACCGTAGGGGCAGGCTCCGTCTACTTCGGTAAGGATTCTGCGTTTGTTCTCGATACTCAGAATCTCGTTGACCAGACGATCTTCATGGGCAACAACTCCGGAAAGTTCACGGTCAAGGACGGTTCCGAACTCGTCGTCAAGAAGGCCACGTGGGGCAAGCATTACTTCCTCGCTGACGGCTACGATCTTTCCCAGACGGCCGATACGGCTTGGAACGGTGCCTACCTCATCAACAAGACGAATGACGACATGACAATGGCCGTGAGCAAGTCCGAAGGCAAGCTCATGCTCGCCGTGGGTGCTTCCACGCCGGTTGTCCCGCCGACCCCGAATCCCGATCCTGATCCGGTTGTCCCGCCGACCCCGAATCCCGATCCGGTCGTGCCTCCGACTCCGAATCCTGATCCGGTCGTGCCTCCGACTCCGAATCCTGATCCGGTTGTTCCGCCGACCCCTGTGCCGGATACGACGATTCAGGCTCTGTCCAAGAACTTCAGCGTGCCTGGCGTCATCAACGGTCTCATCAATGACGACACGAACGTTGCTCTGCGCGATCCGAACTCCGCCAAGGCCGATGTCATGTTCATCGAACGTGTGCTCGACAAGGACTACGTGGGCAAGACCTCGACCGGTGCCCTTGACGTTGTGAAGGCTACGCAGGTTTGGAACTCTGCCGTGCAGCTCTCCGCTGCTTCCGGCATGAACGCCTACGCGCTTTCCAACGTTACCGACACGATGGGAACCATGGAAGTTCACGCTTCTATGACCAAGGGCGCAACGCTGTGGGTCAAGGCTTCGGGCAAGTACGGCAAGACGGACAAGCTCGAAAGCGACGGCGCAATGAAGGGCGGTTATGAAGCCACTTCCAGCGGCTTCATCTTCGGTGCTGATGTCGTCAATACCGACGCCCTTACGCTCGGTGCGGCCTTCAGCTACACCAATGGCGACCTTAAGAGCCAAGGCAATTTCACCAAGACGGACACCGACGCCGAAATCTTCGGCGGCAACCTCTACGGTGCTTATCGCATTGGCGATGCGGCCCTCATCGGTCACGCAGGCTACGGCTATGCCACGGGCGAAGCCAAGCAGAGTTACCAGGATATGAAGGGCAACGCCTACGCCATCAAGGGTGACGTTGACTCGGAATTCCTGACGCTCGGTCTGCGCGGCGAAATGTCCTTTGAACTCACCAAGGGCCTGATCGTCATGCCTCATGCCGGTCTGCGCTATGTGCATTCCAAGGCCAAGGGCTATGACATCACCATCAACGGCAAGGACGCCTGGAAGGTTGATTCGGAATCCTCCGACATCGTTCAGGTTCCGGTCGGCGTTGCTCTGAAGGGCAATCTCCGTGCCAAGAACTGGTGGGTCAGTCCCTATGCGGACGTCTCGCTCGTTCAGAGCTTTGGCGATACGGATTCGAAGGCTACCGTGCACGCTACGGGCTATCAGGCTTCTGACAGCTACTCGTATGACGTGACGGGCAAGACGGCGGGCGAACTGAAGCTCGGCATCAATGCTTCGAATAAGAACCATACGTTCGGCCTGTCCTACACGGGCGGCGTTGGCACAAAGGGTTCTCAGACTCACAGCGTGACTGCCAACTACAGCTATAGCTTCTAAGCAATAGCTTTCTGATTCCGTCTGGGGCGGAGGGCGTGTTCGCACGTTCTCCGCTTCGGGCGGACTCTTTTAGAAAGCATTGCCGTTGGAAATGCTGTCCAAAAGGGTTCTGCAAATAAGCTGACAAATCTCAGGGAGAAGATATGAACCGGATTTACAAGCGCATCTGGAATGCTGTGCGTGGGTGTTCCGTGGTGGTGAGTGAGCAGGCTGGCTCTGGTCAGGCGAGGGGATGCGGGAAGAAGGTTGTGCTTGCGTCGGCTATTTGTCTCTTGACTGGGACAAGTTTCGGTAATGATGGTGCAATCCTGTACGAAGCCGATATGGTCTCCGAAAAGCCGAATCTCGTCATCGGAAATGACGGGGATATTACCAAGTCGTTCGGCTATCGCACGATCACGGGTACTGACACGATCACCGTGAAGGACGGCCTTGAACTGACGCTTGTCGGCAAGGGCGAGAACGACTACGCGGCTACGGGTGCATTGACGCTTGCAGGCGGCACATTGAATCTCGGCGTTGACAATGCCGCCGTGACGCTCAATGCAGGCAGGCTGAAGGATCTGACTTTTGGCGACGGCGGAAAGCTCAATATCGTCAAAGGTAATTACACCATCGAGAATGCTACGGGAACGATTGGTGATGGCGGGTTTAAACTGGCCGAAGGCGCAACCCTGAACCTTCACGGCAAGGATCTCGTGATCCAGGCTACTGATGTTACTGCAGTCAATATTTCTAGTCGCAGAGATTATGGCGGCATTATTGTTGGTGATATTCGGTTTGATGGAACTATGACTGTGAAGGGAGGAAATAAGAGGGATGCCTTTGGTATTGATGGCGGCAAGATCACGAATAGCGGCACGATTACAGTGACGGGTGGGACAATAGCTAATGGTATTGATGCCAACGAGTTCACGAATAAGGCAGGCGGAACGTTAAAGGTGTCGGGTGGGACTGGAGAGGCTACCCACGGGATGGATAACGGCACAATCACGAATGAAGCTGGCGGCACGGTGACTGCGACGGGAGGGACTGTAAGAAATAGCATGGGGATTTATTACCCCACGATCACTAATGGCGGCACAGTGAATGCAACGGGTGGAGGTGCAAGAGGTGCTACAGGTATTTATGGCCCCACGATGACGAATAGCGGCACAGTGAATGCAACGGGTGGAACTGAAGCTTCTGCTCATGGTATTGATGGCGCCATAATCACGAATAGCGGCACAGTGAATGCAACGGGTGGAACTGAAGCTTCTGCTTATGGTATTTTCGGCCAATCGATCACAAATAAGACCGGTGGTACGGTGAATGCGACAGGGGGAAGCGAAAATTCTTATGGCTACTATATGTGGGTCGGGACATTTCAGAATTCCGGCACACTGAACCTGTTGGCCACCCATAAGCTGAATGCGTTTTATGGCGTAGGATTGAAGCAGACGGAATCCACCGGACTGATTTCGGGGAATATGCTCGCTTTTGCGGACTATGAGGCCACTGATTCTTCAAAACCCGCCGAAAAAGTGGAGGCTATTGGAGCCGTTGATACATCTGCTTTCTATGACTCTGCGCCCGGAGGCATTAAGCAGTTGGCTAACTTCCTTCAGTCGGACATTTCCGGCGGCACGATCCATATTACGGATACGGATTTCTCTGCCGAAGCTCAGGAACAGATTAAGAAGGCTTTCTATAATGCCGGTGTTGGTACAGGTGTGAACGTTACGTTCGGCGGCACTGGATCGCTAAGTTTTGGCGTCGGAAAGACCAAGGTCGTGGATATTGCACACGCCAGGAACTTCCTAAATACTGCTGCTAATGTCGGCGCAATTCTTTATCAGGACGACCTTGCGGACACAACGGACTTGTATGTTAGCGCGTATTCGAGTGGCCTGAATTCCATCGGCTTCCGTTCCGTGGCTTCCAAGTCCGTTTCAATCTTCAGCGGCAAGGCGCTTACCCTTCTTGGCGACGGGACGAAGCTCGCCGGCGATGCCACGGGTCTCGTGAGGATTTATGGTGCTCTGAATCTTGGCTACCTGCATGAGCTTACGAAGTCTCAGAAGCAGGGCGGCGTTCTGGGCAAAGTGTATGTGTTCGGGACGGGCGTCATGTCCGTTGCGGCTGTTGACGACCTATTTGAGATTGGCGAAAAGCTGTCGTTGGAGGGGAATGCCAAGGTGAAGAATGCAGGCAAGCTCGTCATCAACAAGCTTTCTCTGACCGGCAAGAACACGAGCATTCGCAACGACGGAACGATGGCTGTCTCGGCTGTTGACGGTTCGAACTCGAATCGAACGTCCGTGCAGAACACGGGTGTTTTGTCTGTGGATTCGACAAAGAATCTCTCGATTCAGAACAAGGGAACGGTGGTCGCCAATGAGGTTTCAATCGGTGCTCTGGATCGCGTTGAGAATGGCGGTACGCTCGTGGCCGACAAATTCAAGTCCAATGGCGTTCTGATAAATCGCGGCAACGGTCAGCTCGTGATCGGCATTGTTGCCAAGGTTTCCTACCTGACGAAGCATCTTGAAGTAGCCAAGGAGATGTACGACGCGGGCGAAACGTTGCCCGAAGCAGTTATTGAAGCGTTGAAGTCTGCTGGGATGATCCCGGCAGAGGCTGCGGCCAATGAAGCGGCAATGCTGCCGCTTGACGACCGCGCTCTTTCCGACGAGGAAGAAGCGGTTGCGCTTGCGGTTGACGAAGGCGAGGGCGAAGCACCGGCTGCGGATGAATCGTCAGAAGTTGCAGAAACTGCTGATACATCGTCTTCTGCTTCCGAAACGAAAGCACCGGTTCGAACGATCGAAGACTTGATCCGCGAATCCCGCGAACGTGCGGCTCGTGAGGCTGCACGGGTGCATCGCACGATTCCGACGACGGTTGGCGCTCTCACGTCTGCGGCTCGCGTTGCGGCGTCTCAGACGCTGGATGCCATCGAATCTCAGACCGTTGCCAATGGCGACGGTCTTTGGGCAACGGCAGGCTACGGCAAGTCTGACTTTGATGCCTATCGCACGGATCGAAGCGGCATGCTTTTCGGCGGTCAGGGTTCAACTGAAACCCTCACGCTCGGTGCTGTTCTGAGCGCGGGTACGGGCAATGTCAAGAGCGACAACCTTGCATCACAGGACTGGAACGACGTTGGCGGTTCGGTTTACGGTGCTTATCGCTTCGGCCCGGCGGCTCTCACTGCTTCGGCATTGTACGAACGTCATGAGGGCAAGGCACAGGGGCAGAAGCGTCATGCGGACGTTCTGGGCGCATCGCTGAAGGTGTCTGCCGATGCGTCGATTGGCGGCATGACCGTGACGCCGTATGCAGGCTGGCGCGTGATCGGAGTTGATCATGCCGATGCTGAGGATCGCGTCGTCGTGCATGAGCTTCCTGTCGGCATCAAGGCTGTCGGTAGCTTTGAGGCAGGGTCATGGCGCATTTCCCCGTCTGCGGACGTTGCCTATGTCCCGACGCTTGGCGACAAGAAGGTTCGCATTGAAGGTACGAACACGAAGTCCGTGATTTCGGGCGACTACGCTGTGACTTACCGTGCAGGCCTTTCTGCAGAAAAGGGCAATCTGGCATTCGGATTGATCTACAGTGGTTTGTCGGGCGACAACGGACTGCAAAGCCACAGCGTACAGGCCAATGTGCGCCTCGCCTTCTAGCCTGTCGTCATCTCAATAGGAAAAGCCTCGCCACTTTTTATTGTGGTCGAGGCTTTTTCTTATTTGACGCCGTTCAAAACCCAATACCTGTTCTTGTTCTTGTCCGGATCATTTTCATTCTTCAGTTCAAGTCGAGCTGTTGTTTGGCTTTCTTTTGTCTCGAAGGTGGCATTGCCGGCGGCATCGTAAATCACGGTCAACGTGAACTTGGTGACGGCGATGCGCTTGTCCTTGTTGGATTCATTGGCGTCCGCCTTGTTCCCGAGGAGAATGTCGATTGTTCCGCTACAGCTGGTGCCTGTTTGGCATACCCATCCCTTCCATTGTTCACGGCTGATGCGCCAGATGACGTTGCTGACGTCAAGACCGGCGTTGGCCATGGCACCGGCAACTTTGGCGGTAAGGGTGTTCTCGTAGTTTCCTGCTTCCGAATCCAACTCAGCACTTTTGATTCCGACAAAGAGACCGGACAGGCTTTTGTAGCTTTTGTATTTGCCCAGATCCATCGATTCATCTTGGAATGCTGCCTTGAACCAGTCCACAAAGGCGAGGCCGTCCGTGGGCGTGACGATCATCGAGCCGGGGGCGTGAATGTTGCAAGTGACGGTGAAGAAAAAGCCCTTGTTGCTTCCTGCGGGAGTCGTTTTAATG
>NZ_DAVZJY010000031.1:0-14839 GCF_052272535.1 Sutterella sp.
GAAGACGGAGAACTACACCCCCGACTCGCCGCTCCTCCATACGCAGACGCCCGAGCTACCTGAGAAGCCTCAGGCGCCTCAAATGCCTGAAGCGTCTGATGCGTCTCGGGACGCCCCCGCTGAAACCTCCGGTTCCGCTGAAGCGCAGCCGGAGGAGCTGCCGGAAGGGACTGCGCCGGAGGTCCGTCACCCGCCCGTCCCCGCCGCCGCGCCCGTCGCGGAAGCCATTCCCTTCGGAGACCTCGCCACCGAAGAGGCCTTTGCGGCCGAACACCCGGATTCGGCCCCGAAGCGCCGGCGCCGCAGGGCGACGAAGGAGAAGTCTGAGGCCGCGGCGACGAAGGCGCCGGGGAAGCGCCGGACGCGCAACGAGAAGACTTCGGGAGAGTCTCCCGCGGCCGGCACCCCGAAGAAGAAGAGCCGCCGCCGCAGAAAGCCCACCCCCTTGGACGACGCCCTCAAGACCGAGGCGCTCGCCGCCTTTCAGAAGGGCGGCTCCGTGGAGACGGTCGCCCGGACGCTGCAGTTGCCGCGCTCAGTCGTCTCAGCCTGGATGGATGAATACCTCGCGGGCACGCTCCTCTCGAAGAAGGAGGAGCGCCCCAAAGGCGCGCCGCAGCAGGACGCGCTCTTCTGAGCTCCATCCGCCTCTGACCGCCCGTCACCGGCGGGCCGCGCCCGCACCTCGAAGGGCACGCACCAGAGGCGTGCATCGAGTGCCCGGGTGAGGTTCATCGCGCATGCTTCGGGCCGCCCGCCTCTCCGGGTCTTTCGCGGCGTTCTAACGGTTCGGCACGGACATTGCTTATCTACTCTGCGCCCTTCCTTCTCCTGCGAGGCACACCTTTCAAACCCGGCTCTACTTCAGGGTTTCCCTACCACCTCCCCGCCGAACTCGCCGACTGGGCCTGGCGCGTTCCGTTCGTTCTTGGCGGCATCTTCGATCTGATCTCGATCTATCTGCGCCGCTTCCTCCAGGAGACCCCGGTCTTTAAGAAGATGCGCGAGAGCAAGGCCCTCGCGAAGTTCCCGCTCGAAGAAGTCGTCAAGACCTCGCGCTTCGGCGTCTACCTCTCGATGGTGATCACCTGGGTCCTCACGGGCTGCATCGTGATCTTCATTCTCCTGATGCCAGGCTTCGTCTCGGGCGTGCTCAAGTTCTCGCCCTTTGAGACCACGTACTTCCAGATGGCCGGCATCGTCGCGATCGTCTCCTCGAGCGTGATCTCCGGGTTCCTTTCGGACCGCATGAATCCCGCCCGCGTCTGCACGGTCTATGCCGTCGGCTTCGCCGTCGCCGGCCTCGGGTTCTTCCACTCGCTCTACACGGCTTCACCCATGACGAGCACGGTCTGTGCCTGGTACGTCGCCGTCTGCTTCTTCGCGGGGCTCTACAACCTCTGCCCGATCTTCATGAGCGACGTCTTCCCGGCCCGCATCCGCTTCTCCGGCATCTCGTTCGCGTACAACATCGCCTACGCCCTCTCGGGCGCCGTGACGCCGCAGCTCGCGTTTGCGCTGCACACCTACGGGAAACTCCATCCGGACACGTTCGGCAGCCTCGGTCTTGGCTTCTACGTGGTCGTCCTCTCGCTGATGGCGATCGGCTCGGCCATCGCGATGCAGCGTCAGGTCTACGGACAGGGTGCCGCCGCGAACTCGACGGTGGTCGGGAGCGCCGCCTAAAGACAGCACTTCCGAGGCTTCATTCCACGCTTCGGGGCCGGGGCGCCATCTAGTCCCGAGCGTGAGAAGAGAAGACGACAAGGCCGCAGTATCCGGAATTCCGGGCTGTGGCCTTCTTCTTGTCTGCGGAAGACGTCAATTCGAATCTAAGCGTTCTTCTCCCGCGCCTCGAACTGCTCGCGGTGCCACTTCATGAAGGGTTCGTGCTCGGGTTGCAGCGCGATGCGGATGGGGTGGTCGAGCCCAAGGAGGCGCTTGTCCTCGTCCGAAAGCGTCTTCGAGACCAGGAGGTCTCCTTCCGGCGAAAACGTGATTTCGTGCTTGTCGAAGAGTGCGTCGAGATTCGCGCAGAGAAGCAGGCCGTTGAAGCCGCTCACGCGCTCACTGCCCGTCCGACAGTCCTTCCAGGCCTTGGCGTGGCTCGCACGGAGCACCGTCTTCGCGGAAATCCCCGTGACGGCGCACCGCCCACTCCAGACCGCCTCGAGCCGCCGCCGATAGAGGTCCTGACCGCGGCGCTCCTTCCTCAGAGCTTCGGCTTCTGTCTCTTCGAGGGCCGGATCAAACTCCGAATCGTCCTCGTTGTTGAGAGCACCGTCCTCAATCTTCTCGGGCAGCGCGTGAACGCAGACGCGCAGCTGCCGGGTGAACGCAACGAACGCCTCGTCGTCGCGGAACTCCAGCCCCGCGGCTCCCGGTTCCTGCGCCGTGAGGAGCTTCCTCATCTCCCGTCCGGCGCCGGTCCGGTCAAACGTCACCGTGAGGGCGGCCGCCTGACCGTCCGGTCCGAAGCCCTCCGCCAGTCCGCCCACGTCAGGACGGCGCAAAGCGAAGAAACGCAGGCCGCCTTCCGGGGTGTTGTCGACCTCCATTCCGGCAACGTCGAACAACACCTTCTCAGCAAACACTCTTGAAATCATCGCGGTCACGCCTTTGCGAATCTCGTCTCCGCAAGCTTGTCGTAGGCCTCGAGAACGAGGCGCTGCGTCAAATACTCGCCGTACTCCTTGATTTCATCGCGCTTCAAGCCGGGGAATGTGATGGATGGATAGTCATCTCCAAACTCAACTGTTGGATCCAATATGTACTGAAGATCGGCACGAGTCAGCTCATACAGATGAGCAAAATATGCATCCAACTCCGAAGTAATTTCAAGGCGACGACGCTGGCCCTGATACTTTTCACAAGAATATTCAGTAAGCCACACCTTATTCGTTAACGTATCATTTCTAGTTAGCCTCGCCACTCTGGACGAGATGTATTCCATATCTTCACCATCAAATGCATTAGGGGTCAATATTGGCAGCTGCTTAATGATGAAAAAATTAAGATTTGGTCCACTTTGTTTTATTCGATCAATATAATCGACAACAATCGAATTCAGATTTGCCAATAAACACGAGGCCAATCTATCGGACACGTTGGGCAACAAAATACTGATACTATTCCCAGCTCCCATATAGGACGGCAATACAGATGCTATCACAGACCTCCTGTTCGTAGGACTAGAAATGCTCCTCATCGCAAGCATCCACTTCTTAGCCCAGAAACGCCTCCCGAATCTATCCTTGAAACAATTATCAACGTTATTGCTTAGAACAAAAAACCTTGGGCTCACAACATACGAACAACACTCCTTATCTTTGTCGGTAGAATCTTCAGCGACCATTGCGCCCCCCTCTTTCTCCTCTTCTACAAAGCCAGCAAACCTACTGTCATACTGATGAATCATCTTCCCTTCAAACAAAGGGACGCAGTCGGCAGACTCTTTGGTACTCAAGAAGAGCGAACTGTCGGTCGACATGTCAAACATTCGCAACGTGCGCAGCCCCCACGGGTTACCCGACTCTGAATCCTCTCTGACAAAAACGCCGCCGCAATTGTCATAGATCTTCCGGCAAAGCTCGAGATCACGCTTTGTCCTCACAAACAAGCACGTCCCTGTATTCGGATTGAACTTCTGGAAGTCCCCCTTCTCGAACACCACTTTTCTCACCGGATCGGAGAGATGCGCCACGTTGCTCGCATAGAAGACGCACTCCATCTCCTCGGACTCGCGGAATGTGATCAGGGCAAAGGAATAACGGCTGTCAATCGGGAAGATCTTCTCTGTGTTGTCGAACTGGTAGAGGTTCGAGATCTGCCCGTCGAGCACCTTCTGGGCAAAGGCCTTCGTGGCGTCGTCCGTCACCAGGCCCGGCGGCACGACGATGCCGATGGCGCCGCCGGGTTTGCGCAGGTTGAGCATCGTCTCCGCGACGTACGCGTAGAGATTCGTGTCGCCGCAGCCCGTGAGCGAGAAGCGACCGCCCTCCTTCGCGTCAAGATGCCCGTAGACGGAGGCGGCCGCAGCCTGCTGCTGCGCCTCCTGATAGAGCGCGAAGAGCGCCTTCTCGCTCTCGGCGACGACGCCCAGGTAGTGCTCCATGCCGCCGTATCTCAGGTGATAGACGCCCTCTTCGAGCGCCCCGATCATCTTCTTGCGGTCCGCGGCCTTGCCGGCGTTGGCGATGGCGGGGTTGCGCACCGCCCACCACTTCTTGTCCTCGACCTTCGCCTTGTCCCACGGCGGGTTGCCGAGGATGCAGTCGAAGCCCCCGTGGGCGAGCACCGACGCGAACTCCACCGGCCAGTGGAACACCTTCTTGCGGCGGCAGAAGTCCTGCGCATAGTCCACGCGCTTTCGGTCTTCCTCGCCGAGATCCACGTCACCCGTGAGGAGAAGCCCGAGGAGCCGCGTGGTCGGCACCAACGCCTCCGTTTCGGCCGTCTTTGGACTCAGGTAGGCCGCCATGTAGACGTCGCACTGCTGCAGGAGCGCGTTGCCGGCCCGCCGCTCAAGATACCGGCGGTAGGCCTCTTCCTTGAGGCGCTCGTCCTCGAGCGTCTCCGAAGGCATGCTCTCGATCATCGTGAGGTCGTCGAGCATGGAGTCCTCATCGAAAAGCGAGGCGTTCCCGTCTGCGGCGTCCTGCACAGTGGCGATGAGAAGCCCCAATCCCTGGGCATTCTCATTCCCGAGCTTCCGGCAGACGGCGGCATCGTCGCCCGCAAGCGGCTTGAAGGCCTTCCTGGCGATCCCGTACTGCAGCTGCCGCACGTTGGCGACGCCCACCACGGTGTTGCCCACCTTCAGGTGATGGTCGAGGAAGGAGAGGGGTTTCCCGCGCGAGAAACCCTCGAGCCAGAGCGCCATGCGCGCGAGCTCAACGGCGAGCGGATTGATGTCCACGCCGTAGATGCAGTGTTGGATCACCAGGCGCAGCGCGTCGCGGTAGCGGTCCGGCGTCACGACGCCGTCGGGCGACTGCGCAAGGGCGAGCGACTCCGCAATGCGGCGGGCGGCCGCAAGGAGGAAGTGGCCGCTGCCGCAGGTCGGGTCGATCACGCGGAGCCCGAGGAGCGCGTTGACGGGATCCGTCGGATTCTTCGCGAGCGTCTCCTTCAGGACCGGGTCGAGCGCGGTCCTGATGAGGTTCTGCACCAGGGCGTCGGGCGTGTAGTAGCTCCCCGAACTCTTGCGGTCGTTCGCGGTCGTGCGGCCCATGAACATGAGCGTGCGTTCGGTGACGTTCACCACGGGAACGAGTTCGAGAAGGCCTTCGTAGACGCTCCCCAGCTCTTCCGTGCCGAGGTTCTTGTAGTCGATCGGGGCCGTGACGTCGTCGATGGTCGCCCACCGCAGTAGCTTCATTGCCTCGAAAAAGGCCTTGTTGGAGAGCGCCGACCGGTCAATCCACAGGCAGTTGTCTGCGTCGAAGAGGCCGCCCAGGGCCGGGAGCGCGAGCATCGGCTCGCCCCGGTCAAGCGCGCGGAAAACGATCCGCACTGACTCCCAGGCGTCCTCGTAGCGGTTTGCAAAGCGGCGCTTCGTCGATTGATCGCGGTAGCGGTGCAGCGAATAGCCCGCCTGGTAGCGCTCGGCGGCGAGGCGCCCGGCGTCATCCGTCGCTTCGGTGTGGATGAGCCCGCGCTCCTCGAGGCAGAAGACGAAGAGGAAGCGGTACATCAGGCGCAGGAGCTCGTGCACGTACTCCTCGGCCGAGAGCTCGCCCTTGTCGAGCGCGTCTCTCAACGCGTCGTTCCGCGGCTCCGCAAGGAAGCCGTTTCCGAGCACGTAGAGCGCCTCCTGCACGTGGGAGGAGAGGCGGTCCCGCACCGGCTGGCCGTTCTCTTCGCCGAGACGCACCCAACAGTCCCAGACGTTCTCGCCCTGCAGCACCGTCGTGCGTGAAGCGTGAAGCACCGCCCAGAGCTGCAGGTACTCAGAAAAGGACTCCGACCCAAAGATCTCCTCGAGATTGAATTCGAGGTAGCTCGGGCGCGTGAGCGACATGGCGTCGCGCACAAGCCGCACGCGCCGGCCGTTGAAGGCGAAGCCCCAGGTGTGCGCGTCCGAAGCGTTCAGAAACTCCTGAATCGCCTGGAAGGCGGTCTTTTTGCTGCGCCCGCCGTTCTCAATCGCGAGCTCCGCGCGCAGTTCGTCAAGCGCAACGCCGGAAACGATGACGACCGGCAGGTCGTTCACGAGCGCATGAACGGCGAAGCCGCGGTCGCCCACCGGCATGCGCTCCTTCACGCGCGTGAAGTTGTAGCCGAGCGCGGACTTGAAGAGGTTCTCGGCGAAGGCGAAGGTCGCCTCGCGGATCGTGTTCTCGTCCGCTCCGGGACGGGAGATCTGCTGATAGAACTGCCCCCAGGAGGACTGGGCGATGCGGAAGGACCGAGAGCACTCCTCCTTGATCGTGATGCCGGGCGGGAGCGCGTAGTCCTCGTCCTTCTGGCGTTCGTTCTTCCTCACGAAGGCCTTCTGGATCTGATCGTGGAGGAAGAGCTTTCCCTGAAGTTCGCAGGTGGTGAAGTTGTTCATCGTGTGGTTCATCGCGTGCGCTCCCATCAGTCTTCAGCGGGGAGGATGACGAAGACGCCCATGACGTCCACGGGCAGACAGGGGGAGACCTCCGCAACGGATCCGTCTGCGGTGAAGTCCTTGACGCGGTTGTGGTCGGCGAGGAGCGCCTCGGCGCGCAGCCGGGCGATCTCCTGGAGCTTCGCCGCATTCTCGCGCAGGAGCGTCTCCGCGCCCTTGATCTGCTTCGCGCAGAAATCGGCCGACAGATTCCCACGCGCCTTGAAGTGGATGAGGTCGCGCACCTCGGGCGAAACGCGCCATTCGACGTCGTGGCGTCCGGCCGCGGCGACCGGCAGAATCTCCTCGGCCATCAGGAAGCGCCTCGTCTGGTTGCGGTAGGCGATGCGCATCTGAAAGCGCAGCCGCAGCAGATAGACGCGGGTGAGCTTCTCCACCTCGACCGACTCCGTCACGGCGCAGCGCACGACCGTGCGCGATTCGCCCGCGAGCGCCTCGTTCACGATGCCTTCGGCGAGCGCGTTCACGAGGGGCGAGGAGCGGTGAAGCGCCTCGAAGTCCACGACGGCGTCGCCGCCGAACCCTTCGTCGCGCAGACGCTCGGCGATGCTCTCGAACTTCACGGACTCGAGCGGCAACCGGAAGAGGCCGTTTCTCATGGGCTCGAACCGGAAGCCGATGCCGGCCGCCGCCTCGCGGCAGAAGCCCTCCACGTCGCCGTGGCCGCCCAACGCCTCGCGCTGCGCCTCCCAGAGCGGGTAGACCGCGTCGGGCTTGATGGCGTTCTGCGCGAAGATGGTGTTGGTCTTCTTCATGTTCTCCAACGCATTCATCCAGGAGAGCTCGAGCTCCTTCACGACCTTCAACTGCTTGAGCTCCTCTTCTTCAAAGAGCGCCCCCTGGGCGTCGTCCGCCGTGCCGGGCTTCCTGCGGAAGAGCGCGGCCTCGAGCAGCGCCTGCCCGATGAAGTCGTGGTCCATGGGCACCGGCACCGTCACGCCGAGGCTCTTGCGGATGCGCTCGCTCTTCTTAATGATCACGTCGAGAATGAAGCCGTCCACGGGATTGTCCTTGCCGTAGAGCATGAGGGCGCGCACTTCGTGCGAGCGCTGCCCGAAACGGTCGATGCGGCCTTCGCGCTGCTCGTGCCGAGTCGGATTCCACGCGAGGTCGTAGTGCACGACCGCGTTCATCTGCTCCTGCAGGTTGATGCCTTCGGAGAGGCAGTCCGTGGCGACGAGGACGCGCTTTTCCGCTTCGCCGAGGGCGTCCACCTTCGCGCGGCGCTCCTCCGGGACGAATTCGCCCGTGACGCACTCGACGACGAGCGCCTTGTCGGACTTGAAGGCGGCCTTGAGCGCATCGGCGACGTAGTGCGCCGTCGCGACGTAGCGGCAGAAGACCACCGGATTGAACCCTTCGGCCACGAGCTTCTTCACGCAGCGGAGGACTTCCCCGAGCTTCGCGTCGTCCTTGGGAGACGCCTCGAGGGCAAGCGCCATCTTGAGAAGGCGCCGCTCCTCTTCGTGCCCGGCGCCCGGAGCCGCGGGCTCCACGTCGTTCACGACGTCGTCTTCGGGCTCGCCGAACTCATCCTCCATCTCGAGGGCGTCGAGCGCAACGGCCTCGCCCGCGTCGCCGATGCGGTTGCGCAGCATCTGCACGGCCGCGGCGGGCGAGGAGGACGCGCAGCGCAGCATCGAGATCACGGTGTAGCCGAGCATGCGCGCCGCTCCCGAATCCGGGTCCGCCTTCGCCATCATGTCGCGGCAGAAGTCGCGGATCGCCGTGAGAAAGGCTTCGGCCTTGGACGAAAGCTCGTACGGGCATTCGGCCGTCATGCGCGTGGGGAAGCCCACCGCGCGGTCGTCCTTCGCAACCCTCCACTCGGAGATGTCGATGCGGCGGCGTTGGACGAAATGATCTGCAAGCTCCTGACGAAGCTTCTCCCGCTCCTTGCCCCTCGCAGCGCCGAGCCCGGCGAATTTCGGGTCGAGGAGCGAGAGCAGGTTGAAGAACCCTTCTTCGTTGCCCGAGTGCGGCGTCGCCGTGAGGAGGATCATGTGGCGCTCGGGATCCTCGGAGAGCATCTTCAGAAGGTCGAAGCGCAGCTGCTTCGACTTCGGCGTGCCCGAGAGCTTCGTGCAGGTGTGCGCCTCGTCCACCACGATCATCTCGAAGTTCATCGAGTGGAAGTAGTCGCGGTGGCGCTCGCTCTTGATGTAGTCGAGCGAGACGACGAGGTGCGGATAGACGTCCGACATCGACTTCCCGTGCGGCAGGAGGCGCTCGAGCCGCGCGGCGGTCGCGCCCGTGAGCGCTGCCGCCTTGAGGTTGAAGCGGTTCTCGAGCTCGGCGACCCACTGCTCGACGAGGTGCGGCGGACAGAGCACGGCGAAGCGGTTGATCTCGCCGCGCTCAAGGAGCTCGCGCACGATGAGGCCTGCCTCGATCGTCTTGCCGATGCCGACGTCGTCGGCGATCAGGAGCCGCACGACCTGCTTCTTCATCGCCAACAGGAGGGGCACGAGCTGGTAGGAGCGCGGCTCCACGGCGATGGAGCCGAAGGAGCGAAAGGGACCCGCGCCGTTTCTCAACTGAAAGCGCAGGGCGTTGTAGAGAAGCTCCGCGGAAAAGAAGGGCCCCACCCGCTGCGGGTCGGGCTCGGGGAACTGTGCGAGCGCCACGGGGTCCGTTTCGAGTGCGGGCGCGAGCTCCGTCACCTCGTCTTCAGCGCCGCCCATGGGCCGCAGCCGCAGCCAGTCCGACGTGGAGCCCGACTGCACGACCCAGTCGCGTCGGCGGGCGCGCACCAGCGTCCCCGGAGGATAGAGGTTAGCCATTTTGTTCTTTTTCCGTTCTCAGTTCTTTTGTTCTTGATGGATTCAGCACCCAAAGACATCCCGGTGGGCGGCGATCACGGCCTCCCACTGCGATTCGTCGGTGAGGTCGATCACCTGCCAGCCGACTTCATCGAGCGCCTCTAGGTCGTCGGCGGAGAGCGGCTCCGCTATGAGCACCGTCCGGTTCGCGGAGTATGCCGCAGCTACGCTGATGCCGAGGCGTTTGAAGTGGTGCGGCTCCTTGTCGGGGAGCGCCCCGCCACACCCGGCGAGAAGCCGCTTGAAGCGCTCCCAGGGCGTGCCGCTCTGCGCCGCCGGCGTCTCCTCGGGCGCCGCGGCCGCCTCCACGGGCTCGACGCCCGAGGCGAGCGCCGCGAGGAACCTGAGCACCTCGGGATTGCGGCGGTCGATCAAGGCGTGGTCGGGCTGGTTGTAGTAGGTGAGGAGGCACTCGTAGCACCCGCGCACGCAGTCGGGCTTCTGATCGAAGTCCTCGATTCTCTCCGCGCTCCAGCCTTCGCCTTCCGGCGAGGCGTAGTGCATGAGCCGCAGCGCCGCAGCGGCCACCTCCTGAAGGGCTTTGGAGTCGCTCACGAGCCGGCGGAGAATCCCCGCCCCGCCCTCGCCCGACTCGTAGATGAGGAGCTGCTGACGGTCCGCACACGTCGGAATGGGCTCCACGAACACTTCGGAGGACTCCACCTGGAAGTACTGCTCGATCGCCCGCTTGAGCGCCGCCTGCAGCGTCGCCATCGCCTCGAGGGAGGCTTCTCCACCGGGAAGCACGGGCTTCAGAAGCAGAATGTTCCTCGTGTCCGACACGAAGGGAATGATGAGCTGACGGCTTTCCTCGGTCTTCATCTCACCGCTCTCGTCCGCCGCGGACTTGGCCTGCGGCTTCGCTTCATCCTGCTGCACGCTCCAGTAGCCCGAGAGCGGGTTGATGTAGAAGCCCTTCATCGTCTGGCTACGCCGGCCGCGCCAGCCGAGGTTCACGCGCCAGAGCGTCGCCGCGGGCGCATAGTCGAGCTCGGCGATCACGGCGCCGTCCACAAGGAAGGCCTTCGTCGTGCGGCAGCTCCGGCCGTTCGGCGCCGTGGCGAACCGGTAGAGCGTCTGGATGTCGAAGCCCTGACTCTGACGGTTCTCATCCTCCACGGTGATGCGCTCGGCCTCTTCGGTCTCGACCATCGTCACCTTGTAGAGGCCTGTGAGCACGTCCTCCTGCGTGAGCTCGCCACCGCAGTTTTCGCACTCGTTGAAGACGCTGCGGCCGTCGAGTTGATGCGCGTAGCCGCAGTGTGGGCAGACGACCGCGGACTGAGTCGGCAATTGCGTCCCGGCCGCGCTCGTCCCCTGAGCGGACTCGATCTTCACGCGGCGGATGCGGTAGGTGCGGCCGCGGTGGTAGATGAGGTTGTTCGGACCGAACTCCGAAATGCCGAGGAACCGGGCGCGCGAAAGGATCGTGCAGTCCTCGTCGGGCCCGGAGGCGGGTATCCACGCGAGCATCGGCATCGCCGGGAAGTTGTAGCCCGGCAGGAACCCCTGGTTTGCGAGATAGCGGTAGGAATAGAAGTCGTTGTTTGAAGCCTTCGAGACGGTCCCCATCAGGAGGTTCTTCTGCTGGATGGCCTCGGCGAAGCGCCGCTTCACCACCTTCTGCTCCTGTGCGGAAACGCCCTTGAGGTCGCCGAGCCGCTTGGAAGTCTGCTCGATCTGCCGCACCGTCGCCGTCAGGAGCGTGCGCCAGGCGTCGAAGGCGCGGTCGAAGTCCTCGGCCGCGCGCGCCATGGTCCGCTCGACGAAGTCCGCGTCGCACCAGGTCTCCGCCTTCACGTCGTCCTTGATCTGCTCGAGCACGCGGCGGCCGAGCTCGACCGCGCGCGCCGTCACCTCGGGCCGGCGGATGCGCTCGGCGAGCTCCTCAAGGATCGGGAAGGGCTTCGCGCCCTGCTTCTCCATGTCGAGCACGTCCACGATGGAGGGCGCGAGGTCCACTTCGGCCGCCGCCATCCAGACGGAGTGCAGGTGCGCGCGCACGAGCGCCTCGTTCGTGAGGTCGAGCGTCGGCTCCTTCACCACGCCCTGAACCATGTCTCCGGGGTGCCTGAAGAACCACTGGTCATGCGGACTCTGCGCGGCGCAGTAAGTGAGGCTCAGCGCCTGCTGGCCCGAACGACCCGCTCGGCCCGCGCGCTGGACGTAGTTCGCGGCCGTGGGCGGGACGTTGCGCATGTAGACGTAGTTGAGGGCCGAGATGTCGATGCCGAGCTCCATCGTGGGCGAGCAGTAGAGGACGGGCAGACGCCTGAAGGCGCCCTTGCGTCCGAACTCCTTCGTCCACTCTTTGCGGTCGTCGGCCGTGGCGCGGAAGCGCATCTCGAACTCCTCGCGCTCTTCGGACGAGACCTGAGCCGTGTGCTCCTGTGCCTCGAACTCAAAGAGCGTCCGCGCATCCCGGGCGATGATGTCCGCCGTCTTGAGGTAAAGCCTGCGGTAGAAGTCGTTCGAAGCGGCCGCGTCCTCCGTCTGAGGCATGCTCCAGAGGATCACCGACTCGTCGAGGCGGTACTGGTCGCCCTTCTTCGTCGACGTCACCCGCAGGAGACCCATCCGCTCGAGCACGGCGACCGCATCGCGCATGACTTTGAGGACCTCGCGACCCGATCGCTTCTTGTGGCGCTCGTCGGAATTCGACAGGTTCTGCCAGACGGGGAGCTTACCGAGACGGCGCACGATCTGCGAGCGCTCGCCCAAAACGGTGCCCACAAAATTCCTCTCCTTTCTGAAGCGCTCGTCGAAGGAGAAGCAGGAGCCGTTCGAGAGTTCGCGCGCGTTCTCACCAAAAAGGCTCCACCGGGGCGCGAGCAGCCCATGGTCCCTGTCGCGCACTTCGGTCTGCTGATTGGGCAGGAAGTAGTGCGAAGCGATGCACTGCCTGCGGCGCAGGTCTTCGACGAACGCCCGCAGAAACAAGCGCCTCTCCTCGGGCCGCATGGCGCGCAGCTCAGGTGCGGCGCTGAAGAAGTCGTCCTCGGCGCAGTTTGCGTCAAGATCGAGGTAGTCGATCTTCAGGAGTCCGAGCTTTTCAAGGCTCGGGCAGGTGTAGAGGTTTTTGTCCACGAGGTCGCGCAGCAGCCGGTAGCTGATCGTGAAGCGCACGAGATCCTGGGCCGTCTTGAGCTGCACCCCCTCGACGGAATGGGCAAGGTACTCGAGCTTGGCCGCTTCGTCGAAAGGATCGTCGAACCCGAAGGTCTTCATCATTGCATCGACGATCTTCGTGAGCGCCAGAGGGCCTTGAGCGTTCTGCAGCACGCTCACGAGACCGCCGCGCAGGATGAGGTTGTTGACGAAGTCGTTGAAGTGCCCCGCCTGGAGCGCCGCGTCCTGGCGGTTGTCGGCGAAGCCGAGGAGCTTTCGGAAGTCGTGATTCGGATCCGCAGCGGGCTCCTGATAGAGGAGCTCGAGGATCTGGAGCGTCAGCATGCTCGTCGCCGAGCTGCGCCCCTCGCCCGAAAGGCCGATCAGACGGTTCTTGTCCTTGCCGTATGCCAGATATTGAACGAGGCAGTTGACGCAGAGACGGAACTTCTGCGGCAGGAACCAGAAGTCCGTGCCTTCGGGATCGGGCTTGCCCTCGGCGTTGAGCTTCACGCGTAGCGGCACGGCCTTGCGGAAGGTCGACTTCACCGTGAGCTCGCCCTTCTTGTCGAACTCCACCCAGTCGTCGGGAAGATCCTCAACCTCGCCCTGATACTTCTGACCGGGCCTCACCGGCGTGAGGAAGCCGAAGGTGACGCCTTCCTCGGGGCTCCGGTCGTCAATTTCGCGCGGCGTCACGCAAAGCACCTCCCTGCCCTGCAGCACCGCAAAGACGGGAATGTACTCCTCGCCGCACTCCCGGCAGAAGTGCGCTTCGAAGAGACGCACGTTTTCGCCGTCGCGGTTGTTCCAGGCTTGGCCGTCGAGAGTCACGAAGCGCCGCCCGGGCTCTTCAAGCGTCACGTAGACCTTGCCCGGGCCGCTGAGGAACTGGTGGAGCTTGAAGGGGAAGGGATTGCGGCCCTTGTCGGTGCGCAGCGAATCCTCTCCGCCGAAGGAGGAGAGAAAATTCTTCAGGGCCGCCGCCGCCGTCGCCTTTGAAACGTCCGCGGCGTCGGCGAGCGCCCACACGACCTCCTCCACGGAGCGCGGCTGCGCGCGCATGGACTGGTCCGTGACGGAGAGCTCGCGCTCGATCCAGCAGGCGAGCGGATGGCGGCGGAAGCTCTCGAAGTCGGGGAGATTCACGTTGCCTGCCGCCGCTTCGCGCACGACGCGGCCGAGGTGTTCACGCGGATCCACGAGAGGATCGGTGACGCGCTGCAGCGTCTCGCCGATCACCCGGTCGGAGGAGATGTCCGTTCCGAATATGCGGCTCGCGAAGTTCGCGACCGCGGCGTTCTGCTCCTCGCGCGACCTCCCCGAGGCCATCGTCGCCGACGTGCCGATGCAGACGAGCCCGTCGGCCCTCAACTGCGCGCGCAGGCGGCGCACGAGCATCGCGACGTCGGCACCCTGGCGTCCGCGATAGGTGTGGAGCTCGTCGAGCACGAGGAATTCGAGTCCCTCGCAGAGCTTGATGAACTCACGGTCGCCTTCTCGCATGAGCACGAGCTCGAGCATCATGTAGTTGGTGAGGAGGATGTCGGGCGGATTGGTCTTGAGCTCCTCGCGCTCGGCCCCGCGCTCCTGCCCCGTGTAGCGCCGCACGGAGACGCTCTCCGCGATGTTCTTGAGGTACTTCTCGATCTCCTCATACTGCGAGTTCGCGAGCGCGTTCATCGGATAGAGGATGATCGCGCGGGTGCGCGGCGCCGGCTCTCCGATCTGCCGCTCCGCCTCCTTCTCGCGCAGGATGCGGTCCACGATCGGGATGAAGAAGGTGAGCGACTTGCCCGAGCCCGTGCCGGTCGTCACGACGTAGGACTGATTCTTCGCGGCGAAGTCAACGGCCTGCTCCTGATGCTTGTAGAGGAGGAGCGACTTCCCGTCCTTTTCGCGGAAGATCTTCGCGCAGAGCGGATGAAGCGTGCCCTTGGCCGCGAGCGCCTCGACGCTTTCGCCCGTCTTGTAGCACGGGTTGATCTGCAGGAGCGGATCCGGCCAGAAGCGCTTCTTCTCGAAGCACTCCCTGTTGACCTCTTCGGCGATGTCCGAGGAGTTGATCTTGGTGAAGCTGTGGCTGAACGAATGGTAGCTTTCGATCAGTTTGTCGCGGAAGTCGAAGATGTTCATCGTTGAGGCTCTGAACGGTTCGGCCTGGAGAGAGGCGCGTCGAGGGGGAAATGTTGATTTTAGGTTCTTCAGGCATAGTTGTGGGTAGCCCTCAGGCCAGGGCTCAGGGCTGACGCACGGCGAAGTGGTCACTTCGTCGAACGATAGATCTCCACCA
>NZ_DAVZJY010000032.1:0-6915 GCF_052272535.1 Sutterella sp.
CAGCGAAGGATCGAAATCTTATAGAAGTCTTTCCTTCTTGTCAAGAGCGATTTGAAGATTTTTTGATTCGTTCGCGTCGCTCCGGACTTGTTTACTGCTTCGTTCGGAAGCAGGATGCGAATTATGTCGTGGTTCGCAGGGTTTGTCAAGGCCTCGAGAAAAATATTTTTCGATGAAGTCTGCTGAGGAGATCTCCCTACACTTGACGAACCCATCATCCACCCCGGAGGACGCTCATGCTCCGCTACACCATCACGCCCGACGCCGCGCACCATGCCTGGGACGTCGCGCTCACTCTTCCTGCGCCCGCGGCACCGCGCCTAAGGCTCGTCATGCCGACGTGGACCCCGGGCAGCTACGTACTGCGCGAGTATTCGGGCCGCATCTCGGAGGTGCGCGCCTGGTGTGCGGGCGAGCCTCTCGAGCTCGAGCAGATCGGCAAGGCCGAATGGATGCTCGATCTCACGGAGGCGCCCGACGCCTCCATGATCGAGATCCGTTGGCGTGCGTTCGCCTTCTCGACGGGCATCCACGACGCCTGGCTCGATCACGACCGGGGCTTCATCAATCCCCCCGCGGTGCTCCTCCATCCGGCGGGCCGCACCACGGAGGCGCTCGATGTCGAAGTGGCTTTCCGGGCGCCGGGCTGGCGCGTGCACACGGCGCTCGACCCCGCCGAAGGGGAGTCCGTCTGGCGCGCCCGCTCGCTCGACGAGCTGTTCGACTCGCCCTTCGTCCTCACGCCTGAATCGGGCGCGGGGACCGTGATCTGGACGCTCGAGGCATGCGGCGTGCCGCACGATATCGTGATCACGGGAACCGGGAGCCTCAACCGGGAGCGCATCGGACGGGATTTGAAGCGCATCTTCGAAACCGCAGCCGCCTTCTGGGATCCCGAAGCGGCCAAGCCGCCCTTCCGGCGCTACATGCTTGCGATGCATCTCGGTCCGGGCCTCTACGGCGGGCTTGAGCACGCCGCCGGAACGATGCTCCTCGAAGATCCGCAGACGCTCCCCGCGGCGGGCGAGGCCGAACCTCCGAAGCGCTACGACGAGTTCCTCGTGCTCGCCGCGCACGAGTACTTCCACGCCTGGCTCGTGAAGCGCCTCAAGCCCGCGGCCTTTCTGCCCTACGACCTCTCGCGCGAGACCTACACCCACGACCTCTGGATCTTCGAAGGCTTCACGTCCTACTTCGAGAGCGTCATCGCCCGCCGGGCGGGCGTGATCTCCGAAGAGGCGTACCGGCGGCACTTCGCCGAGCGGATGAACTTCGCCCTCGGACGCGAGGGGTTCGACGCCATGTCGCTCGCCGAGTCGAGCTTCAACGCCTGGGTGAAGCTCTACCGTCAGACCGAGGACTCCGCCTACACGCAGATCTCCTACTACACCAAGGGCGCGCTCGCCGCGCTCATCATCAACCGGGCGCTTCTCGAGCGCTCGGGCGGCGACGTCTCCCTTGAAGGCTTCCTCGCCCGCTGGTTCGCCGGCGTACGGGGCGCCGTCGCCGCCGGACGCTGGCCGGGCCTCGCCGACGGAGCCTTGGGCGACGTGATTGCGGAGACGACGGGCGTCGACCTGCGTGCGCTCATCGCGACGCTCGTCCATGAACGCGACGGGCGGCGCTTCTGGGTGAAGGAGGTCGAGGCGTCGCTCGCCGCCGAAGGCTTGAAGAGCGAACCGGATCCGGAGGCGCCCGCGGCGCTGCGCATCGCCGGCATCACCTGCCGTCGCGAGGCCGGACGCGTCGTCGCGGGCTACGTGCCCTCACGCTCGCCCGCCTTCGCCGCCGGGCTCTTCGCGGGCGACGAGATCATCGCCGTGGCCGGGGAGCGCACCACGCCCGAAGGGTTCGCGCGCCAAATCGAGCGCGCCCGGGGGCGCAGGGTCGAGATTCACTACTTCCGCGGGCCGCGGCTCCTCTCAGGCACGCTCGACCTCGCGGCCGCACCCGACCCGGCGTTCCTTGAGCTTCTGCCGCGCCGGATCGTGCCGCTCGATCAGAAGAGCGGCTCCTGAACGGGATCCGGAGCGCCCTCCCAGCGCACAGGCGCCCCGCCGCGGCCGACGAGCCATTCATTCGCCGCGGCGAAGCACCGCGAACGCAGAAAGGCGTCCTCGCCGCGCGAGGCCGAGAGGGGCGAAGGGTGCGAAGCCGTGAGCACGCAGTGCTTCGACTCGTCGATGAGGGGGCGGAGCTTCTGCGCGGGCCGTCCCCAGAGGAAGAAGACGAGGCCCGTGCGTTCACGCGAGAGGGCCTCGATCACGCCGGATGTGAAAGGCTCCCACCCCCAACCCGCGTGCGAGAGCGGCCGGCCCGCCTCGACCGTGAGGACGGGATTGAGGAGCAGCACGCCCGCGCGCGCCCAGTCCGTAAGGTCGCCGCACGTGCGCAGGGCCGTTCCCGGAGCGCCCGCCGCGACCACCTTGAAGATGTTGCGCAATGAGGGCGGAAGCTTCTCGCCGCGGGGTACCGAAAAGGCGAGGCCGCAGGCCTTGCCGGGCGTGTGATAGGGGTCCTGTCCGATGATCACCGCCCGCACGGACTCGAAGGGCGTGAGCTCGAGCGCTCGGAAGGGCGTTGGCGGAAAGACGTCGGCGGGATCGTCAGCGATGCGCTTGAGAAGCGCCGCGCCGCCCGGCGAGGCAAGAAAGGCGTCGGCCGCGGCGCGCCAGCGTCCGGTGAGGCGCGCCGTGGAGAATTCTGGCTTAGCCGTCATCAGTAGCGCTGCTGCGAGAGGTGGCGGTTCATGAGGATGTTGGTGCGGATGCGGTAGTAGCCGATCCGGCAGGAGAGCTCCGCGTTCTGCTCGATGCGCCGGGCGCCCTTTGTGGCGTCGCCCACGAAGTCGCACTCGCGCTTCACGAAGGTCTCGAAGCTCTGCCCGGCGAGAATGAACTTGTTCCAAAGCGTGCGCCGCCCGGACTCCTTGTCGAGCGCCTTGGCGAGCGACGCGACGCGGTCGGTCACGTTCTTGTACTGCGCCTGGGTCATCTCGAGCTCCATCTCGAGGCAGCGCCCCTTCGCCTCGGCGTCGTCTCCCTTCGCCTTGGCGTAGCAGGCCGTCACGGCCTCGGACGTGGGCGACTCGGTCTGGGCGGCCGCCCATGCGGCGCCCGCCGAAAACGTGAGGACAGCCGCAAATGCGGCAACAAGAGCGCGCTTCATCGCTTGAGCTCCCTGATCAGTTGAGCGCACACGTGCGCGACGTCCGGCTGCACTTCGTGAAAGTCCTCCGCGGCGGCCCAGGCGGCGAGCGACACGCCCTCGTTGTAGCCCGTCTCGACGAGCATGGCGCGCACGCCCGCGGCGCGCGCGGCAAGCGCGTCGTTGCGGCTGTCGCCGACCATCACGCACTCGGCGGGCGCGACGCCCGCCTCGCGCATGGCCCGCTCGATCATGTCGGGCGCGGGCTTGGGACGTTCGGCGCCGCCCGCGCCGATCACGCCGTTGAAGAGGCCGGCGAGCCCCCGCCCCTCGAGGAACACCCGTGCGAGGGGCTCCTCCTTGTTCGTCACGACCCAACAGGCGACGCCCGCGCTCCGCAGCGCCCGCACGCCCTCGAAGGCGCCGGGGTAGGCGCTGATGCGGCTGCCGTCCATCTCCGACCAGACCTCGACGAGGCTGCGCAGCAGCGCGTCTTCCGAGAACCCGTCGACGGGCGCGCCCGCGGCGCGCCACCACTTCATCAAGCGCTCGATCAGCACCCGCACGCCGCCGCCGATCATCACGCCCACCACCTCGTCGGCGGGCTCCGGGAGGCCGTGCGCGCGCGCAAGCCGCCGCACGCCCTCGGCGATCTCAGGGAGCGAGCTCACGAGCGTGCCGTCAAGGTCGAAGCAGGCGAGGCGGATCATTCACACTCTCCAAGGGCGGCGACCGCATCCTTCATGCTTTGGATCACCGCGCGGTAGCCCTCGGGCGAACCCGCGCCGAAGACGGCCGAACCCGCGACGAAGGTGTCCGCGCCCGCCGCGGCGATGCGCGCGATGTTGCCGGGCTTCACGCCGCCGTCCACCTCGAGGGCGATCTCGCGCCCCGTGGCGGCCTTGTACGCGTCGAGCCGGGCGCGCACTTCGGCGAGCTTCTCGATCGTGGACTCGATGAAGCTCTGCCCGCCGAAGCCCGGGTTGACGCTCATGAGGAGCACGACGTCGATCCGGTCGAGCTCGTAGTCGAGGTACGAGAGCGGGGTAGCGGGGTTGAAGACGAGGCCCGCCTTGCGGCCGGCCGAGCGGATGAGCTGCAGCGTGCGGTCCACGTGCCGGGTCGCCTCGCAGTGAAAGGTGATGATGTCCGCGCCCGCGTCGATGAAGCTCGGAATGAGCGCGTCCACCGGCTCGATCATCAGATGCACGTCGATCGGGATCGAGACGTGCGGGCGGATCGCCTTCAGGACGAGCGGCCCGACGGTGAGGTTCGGCACGTAGTGGTTGTCCATCACGTCGAAGTGGATCCAGTCGGCGCCCGCCTGGGCGACGTCGCGGACTTCCTCGCCCAGACGGGCGAAGTCGGCGGAAAGAATGGACGGAGCGATGCGGCAGGTTCGCATGAATGTCTCCAGACGAAGCGGTGTCTCGGACGGGCGCGGTGCGCCCCGGGGAAAAAACGGCCTCAGTATATCTGCCCGGGCGCCCCGGGGCGCCTGCCAGGAGGAGTGCTTCGGACTAGACTGCTCAGACTTTTTTGAAGACGCCTTCGGCCTCCCGCTCATGTCCGACCTCCGTCAACCCCGTCCAAAGACGCTCCCGCGGCCGCGCACCGCCGCCGCACTCGCCCTCCTTGCGCTTCTCGCCGCCTGCACGACCGTGGAGCGACCGCCCGAGAAGAAGCCCGTGCCCGAAACCGCCTTCACCGCCGTGAGCTGGGAGGAGACGGGCGACGCGGACGCCCGGGGCTGGAGCGAGGCGCTCTCGGCCTTCCGCCGCTCCTGCCGCACCATCGCGGCCAACCCCGCCTGGGCGGCGCCCTGCCGGGCGGCGGACGCGGCCGATCCAGCCGCGGCGCAGACCTTCTTCAGAACCGCCTTCACGCCCTGGCGCGTCGAGGCGCCCGCCGGCAACGCGCTCACCGACACGGGCCTCATGACGGGCTACTACGAGCCGCTCCTCAAGGGGAGCCGGGTGAAGACCGGACGCTTCGCGCATCCGATCTACGGCGTGCCCGACGACCTGCTCGTGATCGACCTCGGCGAGCAACACCCGGAGCTCAAGGGGCTGCGGCTGCGCGGACGGCTCGAGGGGCGCCGGGTCGTGCCCTACGACCGGCGCAGCGCCATTCAGGAGCGCGGCGACATGGCGCGCTGGGCGATCGCCTGGGCCGACGATCCCGTGGACGTCTTCTTTCTGCAGATTCAGGGCTCGGGCCGGGTCGAGCTCCCCGACGGCTCCTTCATGCGCGTGGGCTACGCGGATCAGAACGGCTGGAAGTATCGCTCGATCAGCGGCTGGCTCGTGCAGCACGAAGGCCTCAAGCCCTCGGAACTCTCCATGCAGCGCATCCGCGCCTGGGCGAAGGCCCATCCGGAGAAGGTGAAGGAGGCGCTCGCACAGAATCCGAGCTTCATCTTCTTTGAGGAGCGCTCGGGCGACCCGGCGCTCGGCCCCGTGGGCGCGCAGGGCGTCGCCCTGACCCCGGGCGCCTCCGTCGCGGTGGACCCGAAGCGCTGGCGGCTCGGCACGCCCTTCATCGTCGCGACCGAACAGGACCGGCCGGCGCTCTCCTTCACGCGCCCCGTGGTCGCGCAGGACACGGGCGGAGCCATCAAGGGGGTGCTGCGCTTCGACTACTTCTGGGGGTTCGGCGATGAAGCCGGTTCGGCCGCGGGCCGCCAGAAGAGCCGCGTGAAGGCCTGGGTGCTCGTGCCCGCCGGCCTCACGCCCGAAGACGTGATTCCCGCGGGCGCGAGGAAGGTGAAGTAGTGCCTCAGCGCGCCGTCTTCTGCTCGTCGAGGATCTGGGCGAAATCCGACGCCGAAACCGCACCCGTCATGCGGTCGCCCGTGGGGAAGAAGAACGTGGGCGCGCCCGTCACGTTGTAGCGGCCCGCGAGCGAGAGGTTGCGCTGCATCACCGAGGCGTCGCAGTCCACCGGGGCGTCGGGCGGCGTGATGCCCTTGCGCATCCAGTCCGCCCAGGCCTTGGAGGGGTTCTTCGCGCAGACGATCTCGCGGTTGTTCTGCTCGCCGCGGATCATCGGCGTGACGAAGGTGTAGACCGTGAGGTCGCCCACCTGCTCGAAGACGCGCTCCATCGCGCGGCAGTAGGTGCAGTTCGCGTCCGAGAAAACGATCACCTCGCGCGTACCCTTGCCGAAGACCTGCTTCACGGCGTCTTCGCGCGGCCAGCGCTTCCAGTTCTCGCGCGCCCAGTCCTTGAGCCGCAGCTGCGTCTGGTTGGTCTGCGTCTTCGTGTCGATGATCGAGCCCGAGAAGACGTAGCGCACCTCGTCGTCCACGTAGAAGAGCCGGTCCTGGATGAAGACCTCCCAGAGGCCCGCGATCGGCGCGGGCTTCACGCTGTCGGCCCTGAGACCGGTGTTCTTCATGAGGTGATCGCGCACGGACTGCTCATCGGCCGAGGCGGCTCCGGAGAGAAGCGCGAGCGCGGCGCAGGCCGCGGCGGCGAATTGCTTGAGACGGGTGGTCATGATGGCGAAGACGCCTCCTTCTGCGTGGGTGGTGTTTTTTGCGCGCCCGGCGGGATCCCTTTCCGGGCGACGCTTCCGATTATCGCCAACCCGGCCTGCGCGAAAGCTGAACGACGCAGCATCCGGAGGGAATCAGGCATCACGCAAAAACGGTATTTTCCGTTCTTTGCTCCGGGCCTCCGGCCGAACGTCTTGCCAAAAGCACCGTGCCTCAATAGAATGCGTACCTCGACCTTTGGAAGGTACGGCTAGGTAGCTCAGTTGGTA
>NZ_DAVZJY010000032.1:7015-14589 GCF_052272535.1 Sutterella sp.
GAGCAGCGGATTGAAAATCCGCGTGTCGGCGGTTCGATTCCGTCCCTAGCCACCAGTTCTCTCCGGTACTGGCGCCTTCTGCAGATTGGAGGCTAGGTAGCTCAGTTGGTAGAGCAGCGGATTGAAAATCCGCGTGTCGGCGGTTCGATTCCGTCCCTAGCCACCATTCCTCATTTACGGAGAGCCGCATCCTGAAACCCGCTTGGGGTTTCGGGATTTTTTTGCGCCCGCGCTCCGGACGTCCGGGAGCGGGCTCCGGCCCGCTCCGTCGCGACGGCGGATCAGTCCTCAAATCCGGCGCTTCCCGCCCAGGCGCTCCAGCCGTGCGCGCGCAGGCGGCAGGCGGGGCACTCCCCGCAGCCGTAGCCCCAGGCGTGCCGGTGCTCATGGTCGCCCATGTAGCAGGTGTGGGTCTCGTCGCGCACGAGGCGGACGAACTCGTCCCCGCCCGTGCGCCTTGCGAGCTCCCAGGTCTCGGCCTTGTTGAGGCGCATCAGCGGCGTCTCGATGATGAGCCGCGCGTCGAGACCGAGCGAGAGCGTCACCTGCAGGGACTTGAGCGTGTCGTCGCGGCAGTCCGGGTAGCCCGAATAGTCCGTCTCGCACATGCCGCCCACGAGCACGCGCGCGCCGCGCCGGTAGGCGATCGCCGCGGCGAGGGTAAAGAAGAGCAGGTTGCGCCCGGGCACGAAGGTGTTGGGCAGGCCCGAGGCCTCGAAAGCGATGCGCCGTTCGTCGGTGAGCGCGCACTCGGCGACCTCGCCCAGCACGGGCAGCCCGAGCATGTGGTCTTCGCCGAGCTTCTTCGCCCATTCGGGCTTGAGCGCGCGCATCTTCTCGAGGACCCGGCGGCGGCAGATGAGTTCGACCTGATGGCGTTGGCCGTAGTCAACGCCCACGGTTTCAACGTGCGCGAAGCGCTCGAGCGCCCAGCCGAGGCAGGTGGTCGAGTCCTGACCGCCCGAAAAGAGCACGAGCGCGGACATCTCCGCCGCGGCGGAGGATTGTTCTGTGAACTGCGTCATGGAAGTGAATGCGTCCGGGAAAGGATGGGTTCAACGGGCCGGGCGCCCGGGGGCGGCGAGGAGCGCGCGGACGCGCTCGCGCACGCGCACGCATTCGGCGACGTGCGCGTCGCCGAGGTTCACCACCGCCCAATACGAAAGCGCGGCCGCTGCGGCCTGTCCGGCGAGAGGCACCCATTTTGCCGCACGGCCGGCCGCCCAGCGCGCCCCGAACTGCTTTATCGCGGTGAGCACGACGGCGCTCGTGACGTAGCGCCCGGCGAAGACGGCACCCACCTGCGAGAGGGCGGTGAGCACGGCGACGCGCTCCTCGGCGTGCAGCCGCGCGATCTGCTCGGGCGAGAGCGCGAAGGCCTCGTTGATGCGCCCGAGCATGTCCGCGAAGGCTGCGACGTCCACCGCGACGTCGAGTCCGGGCAGCGGCAGCACGGCCGCGGCGGCCGAAAGCCCGGCGCGGCGGCGCACGAGCGCGCGCGCCTCTGCGGCGACCCGGGCGAGTCCGGCTTCATCCGGTTCGGCGGCGGCGCTCCGCATCTTTTCGTCCATGCCCCTGTCCGTATGGAAAAACCTTGTGAGATCAACGATGTCCGCGCCTTAAGGCTTGTCAAACAATTGGCAACCTATAATCGCGCAAACCCATAAAGAATAACCTCTTCGCCGTCGGGCGCCCCCGCACTCCCCGCGGCCGACCCCACGCGCCCCGGCAACACACCCGCAATGCAGCTTCTCGCCTTAGGTCTCAACCACACGACCGCGCCGCTCGCCGTCCGCGAACGCGTCGCCTTCGGTCCGGATGAAATCGCCGAAACGATCGCGTACCTGCTCGAGCGCTTCGGCGGCGCGCCTCAGGGCGGCGTTCACGAGGCCGCCGTGCTCTCGACGTGCAACCGCACCGAGATCTACGTCGCCTGCGAGGACCCCGCCGCGGCCAGAACGAACATCCTCTCCTACATCGCCAACCGCAAGGGCGTGGAACTGCGCGAACTCGAGCCGCACATCTACGCCTTCGAGCAAGAGGAGGCCGCGCGCCACACCTTCCGCGTCGCCTCGGGCCTCGACTCGATGGTGCTCGGCGAGACGCAGATCGTCGGTCAGATGAAGAAGGCCGAGAAGATCGCGCGCGAATGCCGCGGCCTCGGCGTGATGCTCAACCACCTCTTTCAGTCGACCTTCACCGTGGCGAAGGAGGTGCGCACCGCCACCGCGATCGGCGCGAATTCCGTGAGCCTCGCCGCGGCGGCCGTGCGCCTCGCGCTCCGGCTCTTCGGAAGCTTACGCGACGAGCGCGTCCTCTTCGTGGGCGCAGGCGAGATGATCGAGCTCTGCGCGGCGCACTTCGCCGCCCAGTCGCCCAAGTCGATCACCATCGCCAACCGCACCGTCGAGCGCGGTCAGGTGCTCGCCCGCACCGTGCACGCCGACGCCGTGCCCCTCTCGGAGCTCCCCGAGACGATCGGCCGCTACGACGTCGTGATCTCCTGCACCGCCTCGGCGCTGCCGATCATCGGTCTCGGCATGATCGAGCGCGCCGTCGCCGAACGCCGCCACCGCCCGATGTTCATCGTGGACCTCGCCGTGCCGCGCGACGTCGAGCCCGAGGTCGAGCGCCTCGACGACGTCTACGTCTACACGGTGGACGACCTCGGCAAGGTCGTGAGCGAAGGCAAGCAGTCGCGTCAGGCCGCCATCACGCAGGCCGAGACGATCATCGGCCTGCGCGTGGCGGACTTCATCGAATGGCTCAAGCTCCGCTCGGCCGTGCCGACCATCCAGTCGCTGCGCGACCGCGCGAACTACCTGCGCGACGAGGAGCTCGCCCGCGCGCTGCGCCACCTCCACCACGGCGACAAGCCCGAGGAGGTGCTCGAGATGCTCGCCCACGGCCTCACCAACAAGCTCCTCCACGATCCGACGATCCTGCTGAGAAACGGCGAGGGGCTCTCGGGCGACGACCGCGAGCTCATGGAGCGCATGCTCGACCGCTTCTACCGCCGTCACGACCGGTAGTCCCGGCCCGCCGCCGCCCGACCGAAACGGGACGCTCTCCGCACGAGGAGGCGTCCCGTTCGCGTCTGAAGCGCGCCCGGAGGCGCCGCAAAACGCTATTCTTCCTTCTTTCACCTTCACATCCAATCAGCCGACCAGAAAATGCTCAACGACAACGTCCGCTCGAAGCTCTCCGCGCTCTCACGGCGCCTTGAGGAAATCGACCGCATGCTCGCCGCGCCGGAGACGGCCGCGGACATGAACCGCTTCCGCGACCTGACGCGCGAACGGGCGGAGATCGAACCCGTCGTCGTCAAGCTCCACGCCTACGAGCGCGCCGAAGAAGACCTGCGCACGGCCGAGGAGCTCTACGCCGATCCAGAGATGCGCGAATTCGCCGTCGAGGAGATCGAGAAGGCGAAAGCCGAGCTCGAGGCGCTCGAGAAGTCGCTCCTGATCGAGCTCATCCCGAAGGATCCCAACGACGAGCGCAACATCTTCCTCGAGGTGCGCGCGGGCACGGGCGGCGACGAGGCCGCGCTCTTCGCGGGCGACGTGCTGCGCATGTACCTGCGCTACGCCGAGGGCCAGGGCTGGAAGACCGAAATCGTCTCGAAGAACGAGAGCGAACTCGGAGGCTACAAGGAGGTGATCGTGCGCATCATCGGCCGCGGCGCCTACTCGAAGCTCAAGTTCGAGTCGGGCGGTCACCGCGTGCAGCGCGTGCCCGCGACCGAAACCCAGGGCCGCATCCACACGTCCGCGTGCACCGTGGCCGTGCTCCCCGAACTCGATGAGATCGAGGAGGTGAAGCTCGATCCGTCGGAGCTGCGCATCGACGTCTTCCGCGCCTCGGGCGCGGGCGGGCAGCACATTCAGAAGACCGACTCGGCCGTGCGCATCACGCACCTGCCCACCGGCCTCGTGGTGGAGTGCCAGGACGAGCGCAGCCAGACGCAGAACAAGGCGCGCGCCATGCAGATCCTCGCCTCGCGCATCTATGCCGCGCAGGTCGAGGCGCAGCACCAGAAGGAGGCCTCCGAGCGCCGCTCCCTCATCGGTTCGGGCGACCGCTCCGAGCGCATCCGCACGTACAACTTCCCGCAGGGACGCGTGACGGACCATCGCATCAACCTCACGCTCTACCGGCTCGAGGCCGTCATGAACGGCGACCTTGAGGAGATCATCACGGCGCTCACGACGCAGCATCAGGCCGAAGCCCTCGCCTCGCTCGCCTGAGCCACATCCCGGAGGGATTGCTGATGAAGCAGCAGATCAGACTCAACAACGAGGAGCCGCAGGTCGGCCCGTCGATCCGCGCGCAGCTCGGCAAGGCCGCGCCCGTCATCGGCCGCTTCGAGGCGATGATCCTGCTCGGCTTCGTGACGGGCCGGTCGCGCGAAAATCTGATCGCGCACGACGAGGACGAACTCTCCGACGAGGAGATCATGCGCTTCGACCTGCTCGTCTCGATGCGCGCCGCGGGCACGCCCGTGCCCTACATCACCGGCAGCCAGGAGTTCTACGGCCGGCACTTCCACGTGACCGACGCCGTGCTCATCCCGCGGCCCGACACCGAAGTGCTCGTCGAACAGGCGCTCCTCGTGGCGCCCGCCGCCCCGCGCATCGTGGACCTTGGCACCGGGAGCGGCTGCATCGCCTCGACCCTCGCGCTCGAGATTCCCGACGCGCGGGTGACGGCGACGGACGTGTCGGCCGACGCCCTCGAGATCGCCCGCGGCAACGCCGCGGCCTTGAGCGCCCGAGTGGATTTCCGCGAGGGCTTCTGGTGGAGCGCCGTTCCCGAGAAGGAGCGCTTCGACCTCGTCGTGAGCAACCCGCCCTACATCCGGCCCGACGACGAGCATCTGCGCAACCTTGAGTTCGAGCCCCTGGGCGCCCTTACCGACGGCATCGACGGGCTCGAATGCCTGCGCGCGATCGTTGCGGGCGCGATGGAGCGGCTCACGCCGGGCGGCTGGATCCTGCTCGAGCACGGCTGGGACCAGGCGGCCGACGTGCGGCGCCTCCTCGAGGAGGCGGGCTTCGCCGCCGTACGCACGAAGAAGGACTACGGCGGCAACGACCGCGTGACGATGGGGCGGCGCGCGGACTGAGGCGCCGCGCCCGCGGCGCATTCCGCAGCAGGGTCCCGCATCCCGTCCGTTTTCGGGGGCGGGACCTTCTTTTCGCCCCGCGCAATCCGCAAAAAGAAAAACCCGAACCGTGAAGAGCGGTCCGGGCTGCGTATCTTGGTGCCTCTTGTCTGACTCGAACAGACGACCTACCGCTTACAAGGCGGTTGCTCTACCAACTGAGCTAAAGAGGCGCGGAAGGCGGATTATACGGTTACTTGATGCGCATGGGGCGGCGCGGCGCGGCGGCGGGAACGGGGTTCCCGGTGAGCTTCGCGACGAGCTCGGGCGGGGTCGGCGTGAGGATGAAGGAGGCGCCCGAAGAGGCCTCCTCGGCAGGGGCGACGTGCACGATGCGATTGAGCGGCACGACCACCTCCATCGCGTCGTTCTCGTCGCCGAAGCGCGCGAAGAAGGAGAGGCATTCGTCGTTCATGTCGAACGAGCGCACGGCCTCGTCGTCGATGTCGAGGATGATCATGCCGTCCTGCACGTACTCCTCGGGCACGCGGCAGGCCTCGTCCACCTCCACCCAGATGTAGGGGCGGAAGTAGTGCTCCATGCAGTATTCCCTGACGGCGTCGATCACCGTGGCGCGGACGGTCTGATAGCTACTCATTTTCGGGCGGCGTCCTTACGTTTCTTCTGTTCTCTTCTCTCCGTGCACGCACTCGGGGGGCGGCCGGAGAATCTCCCCGCGGCGGCCGGCTCCGAAACCGGCCGTCGGGAGTGCGGGTCGCCGGGGCCGGCGCGAACGGGCGCCGCACCGGTCCTCGACGGCTTTACTTGCGCATCGTGCGTTCCTGCGCCGTCATCGAGTCGATGAAGGACTGACGGGCGAAGAGGCGCTGCGCGTAGATCTCGAGCTTCGCGGAGGTCGCCGAGAGCTCGATGCCGTAGTAGGGCACGCGCCAGAGGATCGGAGCGAGCACGACGTCGATCATCCCGAAGTCGTCCGAGAGGAGGAACTTCGTGTCGCCGACGCGCATCGACAGGATGTCGAGGTTCTCGCGCAGACGGCGGCGGGCGAGGGAGCGGCGCTCCTCGGAGGCGCGGTTGTTCTCGAGGATGCGCACGTGCGGGAAGAGCTCGCGGTCGAGCACGTGCAGGAAGAGGCGCGTGCGGGCGCGGCCGACCGGATCGGTCGGCATGAGCTGCGGATGCGGGAAGCGCTCGTCGATGTACTCGTTCACCACGAAAACGTTGTAGAGCAGCAGGTCGCGTTCGGTGAGCACGGGCAGTTCGCCGTACGGGCTCTTGCGGACGACCGCGAGGTCCTCCTCGTTCTGGACGACGCCGTCGAGATCAACGGACTTGATGTCGAATTCGCAGCCCTTCTCGTTGAGAAGAATGCGGCTCATGTGGGAGAACGGGCAGGTCGGGCCCGAGTAGAGGTACATCATGTGGAATGAACACCTGCGCTAATGTCGATCAAGCCGCGCCGAATCCGGCAGACCGTTGGTGACGGCCGCAGAAAACGGCGGGAAACTACATATTTTAGACAATGCCTGCATTGTTACATCTGCGCATGCGCCCGTTGATGCGACGTCGCTCTTTGAAAACAGGGAGCTCCGCGCAAATGCAACAAATTGTTATGCGCCATTTGGCGTCGCAGAAGGCTGCCCGTCAGACGGGGTTGTCCTGAGCGACGAATTCGATCTCGAGCTCGGGGAAGGCTTCCTCAAGGCGGCGCCCGAGCGCCTGGATGCCGAACTGCTCCGTGGCGGTGTGGCCGGCGGCGAGATAGGGCACGCCGAGCTCGACCGCCTCAAACGTGGTGTGCTCGCGGATCTCGCCCGAGAGGTAGAGGTCGCAGCCGAGCGCGGCGGCCGCACCCAATTCATCCTGCGCGGCGCCCGAGCACCAGCCAACGTAGCTCACGGTCTTGTCGGCCGGGCCGACGAGGAGCGGCCGGCGGCCGAGCGCCGCCTCCACGCGTGCGGCGAACGCTTCGGCGCTCATGGGGCCCGAGAGGATGCGCCCGGCGTGGAGCAGCCCGTACTCGCCCGTGCGCGTCTCGATGGAGAGCCCGAGCACGCGCGCGAGCTCGGCGTTGTTGCCCACCTCCGGATGCGCGTCGAGCGGCAGATGGTAGGCGATCAGATTGAGGCCGGCGTCGATGAGCGCGCGCACGCGCGCGCCCTTCACGCCCGTGATGCGCGGATCCTCACCGCGCCAGAACCAGCCGTGATGCACAAGCACCGCGTCGGCTCCGCGGCGCGCCGCCTCGCGGATCAGTCCGAGCGAGGCGGTCACGCCGAGCACGATGCGCCTCACTTCGCCGCGCCCCTCAACCTGCAGGCCGTTCGGAGCATAATCACGAAACTCCCCGGGTTTGAGACATTCATCGAGATAGTCAATGAGGGCTGTGATCTTCATAGAAAATCGGCGCGGAAACCTCTGTCTTCAGACAGGGGAGGAAGCGCCG